>NZ_JAHBAY010000006.1:300000-507677 GCF_018499875.1 Kineosporia corallincola
GCTGGCCGGCGGTGACGTCCTTGTTGCCGATCCGCACGGTGCCGCGGACCTTCTCGACCGCCTCCTGCACCTTCTGGTCGGCCACGGCGTCCAGCTCGCGCACGTCCTGGCTGAGGGTGACGGCCTGCACGGTCTTGCCGCGTTTCACCCGCCCGGCCGCGGGCACCGGCGCGTCCGGGCCACCCAGCATCAGCCGCATCAGGGTGGTCTTGCCCGAGCCGTTGACCCCGACCACGCCGATCCGGTCACCCGGGCCGAGCCGCCAGGTCACATGCTCCAGAAGGGTTTTCGCGTCGTCCCCAGAACCGACCGTGAGGGTCACGTCCTCCAGGTCGACCACGTCCTTGCCCAGCCGGGCGGTGGCCATCTTGGCCAGGTTCATCTGGTCGCGCGGCGGCGGCTCGTCGGCGATCAGCGACTCGGCGGCGTCGATCCGGAAGCGCGGCTTGCTGGTGCGGGCGGGGGCGCCGCGCTGCAACCAGGCCAGCTCCTTGCGCAGGGTGTTCTGGCGGCGCTCCTCGGTGACCGCGGCCACCCGGGCGCGCTCGGCGCGGGTCAGCACGTAGGCGGCGTAGCCGCCCTCGTAACTGTCCACCACGCCGTCGTGGACCTCCCAGATGCTCCCGCAGACGGCGTCCAGGAACCAGCGGTCGTGGGTGACCACGAGCAGGCCGCCGCGACCGGCCGGCCAGCGCTCGTTCAGGTGCCGGGCCAGCCAGGCCACACCCTCCACGTCCAGGTGGTTGGTCGGCTCGTCGAGCATCACCAGGTCGTGGTCACCGATCAGCAGCGCGGCCAGACCGACCCGGCGCCGCTGACCGCCGGACAGCCGGCCGAACTTCGCGTCCAGGCCACCGACCGCCGGGGCCTCCAGACCGCCCAGGATGCCGCCGAGCACGTCGCGCACCCGGGCGTCGCCGGCCCACTCGTGCGCGGCCATCTGCCCCATGACCGCTTCCCGCACGGTCATCTCCGGGTCGAGCCGGTCTTCCTGCCAGAGGGCGCCGAGCCGCACGTCACGGCCCTGGGTGACCCGGCCGCCGTCCGGTTCCTGGCGGCGTGCCAGCACCCGCAGCAGCGTGGACTTGCCCTCGCCGTTACGGCCGACGACACCGATCCGGTCGCCGTCGTCGAGTCCGAGGGAGACGGCGTCGAGGAGCGTTCTGGAACCGTGAACGACCGTCACGGACTCCGCGTTCAGAAGATGGGCCACGCTCTAACTTATCCACGCACCGATTCGACGAGTCGAGCGCCGGGTACCGGGCCGTGCGCGCGCCGCACGTCGGCCGCCGCACCGGAGGCGGTCAGGGCGACCGCCAGGTCGAGGGCATGACTGGAGTCGCGGGCCAGGAACACCGTGGTCGGGCCGGACCCGGACACGATGCCGCCGAGCGCGCCGACCTTGCGGCCGATCTCCAGGGCCTTCTCCAGGTGCGGGGCCTGGGCCAGGGCGGCGGGCTGGAGGTCGTTGCTCAGGGTGGCCCCGAGCGCCTCGGCGTCACCGGCCCGCAGCGCCGCCATCAGGTCGTCGTTGATCTCCGGCACCGGCGTGGGCTGCGGCGCCTCGCCGGCCTCGCGCATCGCGTCGATCTTGCCGTAGACCCCGGGGGTGGACAGGCCGTGGTCGGCCAGCGCGATCACCCAGATGTACTCGCCGCGGGCCAGCACCGGGGTGAGCAGCTCGCCCCGGCCGCTGCCGATCGCAGTGCCGCCGAGCAGGCTGAACGGCACGTCGGAGCCCAGCTCCGCGGCCATCTCGAGCAGCTGCTCCCGGTCCAGCCCGGCGTGCCAGAGCGCGTCGCAGGCCACCAGCGCGGCAGCGGCGTCGGCCGACCCCCCGGCCATGCCGCCCGCCACCGGGATGCCCTTGCGCAGCTCGAACGCCACGTCCGGGGAGTCCAGCCCGATCCGCTCGGCGACCAGCCGGGCCGCCTTCACCGCCAGGTTGGAGTCGTCGGTGGGCACGTCCTCGGCCTGGATGCCGTCGACCGTGATCGACACCCCGGCACCGGGCTCGGTGGCCCGGGCCGTCAGGTCGTCGAACAGGCCGACGGCGTGGAACACCGTGGCCAGCTCGTGATATCCGTCGTCCCGGACCGGGCCCACCCGCAGCTCAAGATTGATCTTGGCGGGCGCACGCACGATCACAGCTTCCGTCGCCGCCATGCGATCACTCTATTCACTGTTGCCGGTGGCACCTCACACAGGCACCCCCGCACCCCCGTCTCACCCCGCCAGATGCCCCCACGCGGCGTCCAGCTCGGGCCACCGGCCCTGGGCCGCCACCCGGCCGTTGATCATCACGACCACCCGGTCGGCCCGCTCCAGGGCCGCCCGCTTCGATGTGGACCCGACCACCGTGACCCCGTGCTCGCGCAGCGCGTGCCAGAGGTCCAGCTCGGTGGCGACGTCGAGGGCCGAGGACACGTCGTCGGCCACCAGCAGCTCGGTGCGCGGGGCCAGCGCCCGGGCCAGGGCCAGGCGCTGGAGCTGGCCGCCGGACAGCCGGGTGCCCTTGTGCCCGATCAGCAGGCCGAGACCGGCCCCCGACTCGGTCAGGTCGCGTTCCAGCTGGGCGGTGGCCACGGCCGTGCGCATGTCCACGTCGTGGCCGAGCGAGATGTTGTCGGCGATCGTGCCGGACAGCACCCGGGGCACCTGCCCCACGTAGCCCACCTGGTTCGGCCGCAGGAACCGCTCCGGCTCGGTCACCTCGGTGCCGTTCCAGGTCAGCGAGCCGGTGTGGTGCACGATCCCGGCCAGGGCCCGCAACAGGGACGACTTGCCCGCCCCGACCGGCCCGACCACGAGCACCAGCTCGCCGCGGTTCACCGTGAGGTCCACGTCGCGGGCCCCGACGATGCCGTCTTCGTGCACGGCGGTGAAGCCGGACAGGGTGAGCTCGCGCAGTGGCTCCCGGCCGGGCAGCTGCGGGGCCGGGGCGGTGCCGGCCAGCAGGTCCACCTGGTCGAGCTGACGGGAGTAGTTGCTCTCACCGATCATCGCGTGGGTGCGCCGGGTCCAGACCCGGGCCGAGGGCAGCTGCGACACGAACGAGGCCGTGGTCCAGGCGAACCAGCGGGCCGACCCGAGCGTGGACACCGCGATCAGCACGGCCGCCGGGGTGAGGCCGCCGGACAGGTACAGCGCCCAGGCCCCGATCGGCAGCAGCCCCGCGGTCAGTGCCGGGGTGGAACGCGACCAGACCTGGATCATGATCTCGTGCCGTTGCAGGTGACTGCGGGTGCGGTCGAGGGCGGCCAGGTGGTTCAGCACCGGCTGGGTGGCACCGCTCAGCTTCACCGTGCGGGCGGCCGACAGCGACGACACCAGTGCGGTGGCGAACGCCGCCCGGGCGGTGACCGTGCGCGCCGCCGCCCTCTCCAGCCGCGGTCCGAAGAGCGTTGCCGCGAAACCGGACAGCAGCATGGTGGCGGCGAAGAACAGGGCCGGCACCAGCGACCCGGAGATCGCCGTCATGGTGACCATCACCAGCACGGCGGTGATGTTGTCCACCACGTTGTCGGCCAGCTGCACCACCCGCTCGGTGTCGCCGGACTGGGCGATCACCGCGGCCGGGGTGTGGTTGCTGACCCGCCGGTCGCCGGTCTGGCCGTGGGTGAGGCGCAGGTAGATGCGCAGGGTCTGGCGCACCCACCACTCCGGGAACCAGCGGTCGGTGAACCAGGACAGCGGCGCCGTCATGGCCAGGGCGGTGACGATGCCGGCGGTGGGCCAGAGCAGACCGCCGTCGCCGTCCACCAGGTCGGCCCACAGCCAGGGCAGCACCGAGCCGTCCAGGCCGAGCAGCACCAGCAGCATGAACACGCCGACCGCGGCCAGACCGTACTGCGGGTCGTTGCGCACCAGCTGGACGATCTCGCCCACGGTGGAGGCGTTCTCGGGCTCGGCGACCGGCGGCGGAGCGGTCCGGCCCGGGGGCTCATCGGCCGGCAGCGAGCGGGCGACCGGTGTTTCGCCGTCTTCCACCGGTGTTTCGCCGTCTTCCAGCAGATCCGCCCCGGCGAGCCGCTGCTGCGGAAGATGACCGGCGGTGGACGCCGTGGCCAGGGCCGGCCGGCGCAGGCCGCTGCTGGCGGCCAGCCGGGCGAACCGCTCGGACCGCTCCAGCGGTCCGGCCTCGATCACCCGGCCCCCTTCCAGCACGACCACCTCGTCGCAGTCGGCCACCGACGACAGCCGGTGCGCGATCACGATGCCGATGCGGCCCTCCAGCAGCCGTGCCGAGGCGTGCTGCACCTGGAGCTCGGTGACCGGGTCCATCCGCGCGGTGGCCTCGTCGAGGATCACCAGGTGCGGGTCGCGCACCAGGATCCGGCCGAACGCGACCAGCTGCTCCTGCCCGGCCGACAGCACGTAACCGTCGTCGCCGAGGCGGGTGTCCAGGCCGTCGGGCAGCCCGGCCACCCAGGCGCCCAGCCCGAGCTCCTCCATCACCCGGCCGGCCGAGCCGACCAGCTCCGGGTCGAACAGCGCGATGTTCTCGGCCAGGGTGCCGGCCAGGATCTCGGTGCGCTGCGGCACCACGGCCACCCAGCGGCGCAACAGTTCCAGGTCGATGTGGTTCAGGTCGGTGCCGCCCAGGTCGACCGTGCCGGCCGGGACGTCGACCGACCGGGTGAGCACCTTGGCCAGGGTGGACTTGCCCGAGCCGGTGCGGCCGATCAGCGCGTAGGACCGGCCGGGCACGAAGGTGAGCGACACGTCGTGCAGCACCGGGCCGCGCTCGGACTCCCCCGGATAGGCGAAAGTCAGCCCGCTGATCACCAGTTCGCCGTCGGCGGGGGCCTGGCCGCCGACCGGCTCGATCGGTGAGGAGGCCAGCTGCTGCACCCGGTTCCAGGCGCCGAGTGCCTGCTGGAGGTGCGGCACCATCCGGGTGATGTGGTCGACGGTGGCGCCGAAAGCCAGTGCCAGCAGCCAGGTCGAGGTGAGCCGCGCGGCGTCGAGGTGGCCGGACTGGAGGGCCCAGACCCCGCCGATCACCACGGCGGCTATGGAGCCGCGCACGATGGTGGACGCCGCGACCGCGAGTTTGGCGCTCAGCCGCCACACCTCACGTCCCCGCGCCAGCACCCGGCTGGACCGGCTGACGAAAAGCCGCATGACGTAAGGGCGGGCCAGGGTGGTGCGGACGTCGTCCTGGCCGTGGATCGACTCCTCCATCACCGCCGCGAGATCGGACCAGGCCTCCTCCTCGCGCACCCGGGCCGGGTTGATCCGCCGGATCGGCCGGGCCAGCGACCAGACCATCAGCGCGACCACGACCAGCATTCCGGCACCGGCCGGCCACCAGACGAAGAGTGCGGTGACGATGGAGACGGCGGCGACCGCCAGGTACTGGAAGATGCGCAGACCGCTGTTCCGCAGCTCGCTGGCGACCTGGTAGATGTCCTGGTCGATGCGGTCGAGCAGCTCGCCGACCGGCGTGCCCTCCAGCGCCTGCAACGGCTGGGCGAAGGCCACGCGGCACAGCCGGCGGCGCAGGTCGGCCGCCCAGTCCGCGGTGAGCCGGGCCGCCACCAGGTTGACCACCAGATCACCGGCCACGTAGAACCCGAGACCGAGGGCCAGCAGGGCGAACATCGTCCAGGAGCGATCGAGCAGCACGGGTCCGGACAACGCCGCCGCCATCGCCTGACCGGCGCCCGCGAAGACCACCAGCACGACGACCAGCGCGCACTGACGGGGCGAGGTCTGCCACAGATCTCGGAGCAGGCGCATGGCAGAAAGATCCTTTGCGGGAGGCGGGGGCGGCCCACCCACATTGCCGTTATCCGGCCCCGAAACTCAATGGATTTTCTGTGTGGCGAAACCGCCCTCTCAGAGCGGGGCGCTCTCCCCGGTGCCGTCGCCCGGGCGGTTCTGCCGCGGCAGCGTGGCCACCCCCGCCTCCAGGTCGATGCTGATCGCGCTCATCGTGGCGACACTGATGGTCGGCGAGCCCGTGGTGTCGTTGTCGATCGTCGGCATGGACCGACGCTACGACCCCGGAACGGGCCGCGCCTCCCGGCAACACGGACTTATCGTCACTTCCTCAAGAAGATCCGCCGTAATACCGTGCCACGCCCGCCGAAACGGCTGAAGGAGATTCCGGACACGCCGGTCTCAGCGGGCCGCCGCCAGCTCGGCGAACTCCTGCACGGTGAGCCGCTCGCCCCGGGTCCTCGGGTCGATCCCGGCCTTGCGCAGGGCGGCCTCGGCGGCGTCGGCCGAGCCGGCCCAGCCGGCCAGGGCCGCGCGCAGGGTCTTGCGGCGCTGGGCGAAGGCCGCGTCCACGCAGGCGAACACCTCCTGCCGGGTGACGCCGGTGACCGGGTGCGGGCGGGCGGTGAACTGCACCAGCCCGGACTCAACGTTGGGCACCGGCCAGAACACCTGCCGTGACACCGCCCCGGCCCGGCGCACGTCGGCGTACCAGGCGGCCTTCACCGAGGGCACGCCGTACTCCTTGTCGCCCGGGCGGGCGGCCAGCCGGTCGGCCACCTCGGCCTGCACCATCACCAGGCCGCTGCGCAGGGTGGGAATCCGCTCCAGGAGGGTGAGCAGCACCGGCACGGCCACGTTGTAGGGCAAATTCGCCACCAGGGCGTCGGGAGTGCGTCCCGCGACCTCCAGCTGCGCCGCCTGCACCAGCAGGGCGTCCGAGCCGACCACCTGGAACCGGGCGGCGGCCTCGGGAGCCCGCTGCGCCACGGTGGCGGGCAGCTCGGCCGCCAGCTTGGGGTCGATCTCCACCGCGATCACGTCGGCGCCGGTCTCCAGCAGTGCCAGGGTCAGCGAGCCCAGGCCGGGACCGATCTCGGTGACCAGGTCGCCCTCACCGACCTCGGCGAGGCGGGCGATGCGGCGCACGGTGTTCGCGTCGACCACGAAGTTCTGGCCGAGCTGTTTGGTGGGGCGCACGCCGAGCCGTTCGGCCAGCTGCCGGATGTCGGCGGGGCCGAGCAGGGACATGGACACAGCCGTCGACGATACATGCACCCCTCACGCGGTCGTGCACGATCCGCCCGGAGGCGAACCGTGCACGACGCGTCGGGGAGGCCGCTGCTAGAGCTTGGCCCCGCAGACCGGCCAGCTGCCGGCCCCGGTCTTCTTGTAGAGCAGCTTGGCCCGGTAGGTCTGCTCCGAGGAGGAGGCGTTGATCGGGTTGCCCGACCCGCCCACCGAGGCCCAGGTGCTCACGCTGAACTGGTACAGCCCGTAGTACCCGGCCGAGTTCACGGCCTTGGGGTTCCCCCCGGACTCGCACTCGGCCAGCGCGGACCAGTTCAGCGAGTCCACGCCACCGCCCACGCTGCCGCCGGACGAGCCCGAACCGGAGTCCGAGCCGCCGCCGGAGGAGGAGGACGGCCTGGCCTTGGTGCCGACCTGGACCACCTCGGTCACCGGCTTGCGGGTGACCTCGCTGTCGATCTGCTTGCGCTTGGTGATCTTCCCGTCGGTGCGGGTGATCTGCCAGGTGGTCTTCTCGACCCCGTCCCTGCCCTCGGTGACGACCTTGGTCTCGCCCTTGTAGAGCTTGCCGGTCTCGGTGCGGGTGGTCTTGTGGTCGACCGCCTGCGTCTTGGTCACCTGTTTCTGGGTGACCCGGGCCAGCTTGACGGTGAGGCCGTCGCGCAGCGGGGTGCTCGGCACCTGGGAGAGCTTGTCCAGCTCGCCGACCTTGACCTTCTCGTCGGTCAGCAGCTCGGACACGGTGGCGGCGGTGGACGTGATCTTGTCCTTGTCGCCGTCCGCGATCAGGGTGACCGTCTTCGGTGTGGTCAGCGACATGGTCATGCCGGCCCGGTCGATGCGGGCGGAGCGGGACGCGGACAGCTCCGCGCCCTCGGACCGCACACCCAGCGCGAGCAGGGCCTTGTCGACCGAGAGCTCGGTGGTCCAGTAGGTGCGCTCGGTGCCGTCCACCGTGAGGTTCAGGGGCCGGGCATAGCGGACGACCACGGTGTCTCCCTCACCGAGCTTGCTGCCGGTGGCGGGGGCGACCAGGTCGCGATCCTTGACGGAGATGTTCTCGTCGTCCAGGAAGTCCGCGACGTCGGAGGCGAAGGAGTGGACCTCGGTCGTACGACCGTCCACGGAGAGGGTGATGGTCTTGTTCGCCTGGGAGTACCAGACGCTGCCACCGACGGCGGCGGCGAGTACGGCGGCCTGTGCGATGTAACGCACGGGTCTGCTGTGGAGACGGACGAGCGGGCGCATGGTGCTCCTACCCTGGTACTCCCCGGGCACGGCGCGGCGAATGCGATCCGGAGGGTGATCGCCAAGGCCCGATGCACCACCCGTTCAGGGTGTTGCGGGCATCCGCCGGGAGGGTCCGATCCGGCTGTCGACCGCACACCGTAATCGAACCGAAACCAGATCCCAAGCCGAAACCTCGCCGAAAGATCTTGCGACAGACCCTCAAGCCCGATATCAACGCAGGTCAGCGTGCGAACTGCGAGGTTGTGAAGAGTGCGAAAATTAGTGCTGTCCAAGTGTTTCGACACGCCGGAAATCGGGACATCCCCGAGTGCGGCAGAAGTCACCGCACCGTCCCCCGAATGAGGTTCTACTACGGTTAAGTCAACCTCAAGGTTGACTCGCGGGTCACCAGGGCCCGTAAACCGTTTCGGTGGTGGAACTGAGGACGGCGCACACCTCGGACAGATCACGCCCCAGTTCCCCGGCCATCGCCCGGACCGTCAGCGGCACCAGATAACTCGCGTTCGGCCGCCCGCGGTAGGGCATCGGGGTCAGATAGGGCGCATCGGTCTCGACCATGACCTGCTCCAGCGGCACCGCGGCCAGCGCCTCGCGCAGCCCGGCGGCGTTCCGGAACGTCACGGTGCCGGCGAAGCTGAGGTACCACCCCCGGTCGGCGGCCAGCCGGGCCATCGCGGCGTCACCCGAGAAGCAGTGGAACACGGTCTTTTCCGGCGCTCCCTCGGAGTCCAGCACGCGGATCACGTCGTCGTGGGCGTCCCGGTCGTGGATCTGGAGGGCCTTGCCCAGCCGCTTGGCCAGGTCGATGTGCCACCGGAAGGACTCCTCCTGGGCGGCTTTCCCGGCAGAATCGTCCACCCAGTAGTGATCCAGGCCGGTTTCGCCCACCACCCGCACCCGGGGATGCGCGGCGAGCTTCTCGATCTCCTCGAAGGCCTGCGACAGTTCGCCTGCCGCAGCATGTTTCGTGGCCTCGGTGGGATGCAGCGCGACCCCGCCGAGCAGCTGCGGGAACCGCTCGACCGCTCCCACCGTCCAGCGCGCGGCCGGCAGGTCGCAGCCGATCTGCACCATCCGCGTCACGTTCACCGAAACCGCCTGGGCGATCAGGTTTTCCACGGACGAGTCGTCGACGAGATCACCGACACCGGTGCCCCGCACGTGGTCCAGGTGCGTGTGGTTGTCGACCACGGGCAGCGGGAGCGCCTCCGGAACGGGAACCGGACCGGTGTCCTTCTGCTTCTTGCTCATTTCAGCCACTCAATCCTCTGACGAACAGAACAGAGGGACGCCCGTGGTCGTGGTGACCACGGGCGTCCCCCATCGGTTTTCGGTTACCGGGCGAGCCGCGCGAGCTCCTCCTCGATCACCGACTCGTCGAGCTTGCGGAAGATCGGCGTGGGCGCCGGCACCGGGGTGCCCGGCACGATCGGCGCCGACTCCCAGGCCGCCACCGTCTCGCCGAGCGTGTAGTTGCCCATCAGGACCGGGTAGCCCGGGCCGCCGTCCAGGTCTTCGACCTCACGGATCTCCGGCAGCGGGGCGACGGTGCCGGTGCCGCCGAACGCCTCGTGCACCTTCTGCGAGCTGTGCGGCAGGAACGGCGACAGCAGCACCCGGCAGTCGCTGATCGCCTGCGCGGCCACGTGCAGTACCGTCTTCATCCGCTCGAAGTCGGTCTTCTTCAGCTTCCACGGCTCGGTGTCGGAGAGGTACTTGTTGGCCTCACCGACCACCCGCATGGCCTCGGCCAGCGCGGCCTTCTGCTTGTGCCCGGCCAGCAGCTCGCCGACCGTGCCGAACCCGGCCCGGGTGGTCTCCAGCAGCTGCGTGTCGATCGGCTGGAGCTCCCCGGCCTCGGGGATCTCGCCCAGGTTCTTGTTGATCAGCGAGGCGGTGCGGTTGACCAGGTTGCCCCAGCCCGCGACCAGCTCGTCGTTGGTGCGGCGGACGAACTCGGCCCAGGTGAAGTCGGTGTCCTGGTTCTCCGGGCCGGCCGCGCAGATGAAGTAGCGCAGCGCGTCGGGCTGGTAGCGGCTCAGGATGTCGCGGACGTAGATGACCACGCCGCGGCTGGACGAGAACTGCTTGCCCTCCATGGTCAGGAACTCGCTGCTGACCACCTCGGTGGGCAGGTTCAGCTCGCCGTAGGGGCCCGGCTCACCACCCTTGGCGCCCTTGCCCGCGTAGGCCAGCAGCTCGGCCGGCCAGATCTGCGAGTGGAAGGTGATGTTGTCTTTCCCCATGAAGTAGTTGGAGACGGCTTCGGGGTCGTTCCACCACTTGCGCCACTGCTCCGGGTCGTCGGTGCGGCGGGCCCACTCGATGGACGCCGACAGGTAGCCGACCACCGCGTCGAACCAGACGTACAGACGCTTGTTCTTGTTGTCTTCCCAGCCCTCCAGCGGCACCGGGATGCCCCAGTCGATGTCGCGGGTCATGGCCCGCGGCCGGAGGTCTTCGAGCAGGTTGAGCGAGAACTTCAGGACGTTGGGACGCCAGCCCTCACGCGTCTTCAGCCACTCGCCGAGCGCCTCGGCGAGCGCGGGCAGGTCGAGGAAGAAGTGCGTGGTCTCGACGAACTCCGGGGTCTCGCCGTTCACCCGGCTCTTCGGGTCGATCAGGTCGGCCGGGTCGAGCTGGTTGCCGCAGTTGTCGCACTGGTCGCCGCGGGCGCTCTCGTAGCCGCAGATCGGGCAGGTGCCCTCGATGTAGCGGTCGGGCAGGGTGCGGCCGGTGGACGGGGAGACCGCCCCGGTCGTGGTCTGCTCGATCATGTAGCCGTTGGCGTGGTCGGTGCGGAACAGTTCCTGGGCCACGGAGTAGTGGTTGACCGTGGTGGTGCGGGTGAACAGGTCGTAGGAGAGGCCGAGGGAGTGCAGGTCCTCGACGATCATCCGGTTGTAGCGGTCGGCCAGCTCGCGCGGCGTGACGCCCTCCTGCTCCGCCTGCACCAGGATCGGCGTGCCGTGCTCGTCGGTGCCACTCACCATCAGCACGTCGTGGCCGGCCATTCGCATGTAGCGGCTGTAGACGTCGGAGGGCACGCCGAAG
Organism: Kineosporia corallincola; assembly: GCF_018499875.1. Lineage (GTDB taxonomy): Bacteria > Actinomycetota > Actinomycetes > Actinomycetales > Kineosporiaceae > Kineosporia > Kineosporia corallincola. Next base: position 311,284 of record NZ_JAHBAY010000006.1, read on the forward strand.
CCGGCGACATGGCCGATGTGACGAGGGCCGTTGGCATAAGGCCAAGCGACCGCGGTGAGGATCCTGGTCATGTCGTGAATCTTTCCACGTCCCGCAACCCGGATTACGCAAGCCCCGGCAACCCCCGCCGGATCCCGCGCACCGCCTGGGCGATCCGGTGCTCGTTCTCGATCAGCGCGAACCGCACGTGCCCGTCGCCGTCCGGCCCGAACCCGACGCCCGGCGACACCGCCACGTCGCACTCCCGCACCAGCCGGGTGGCGAAGCCGATGGAGCCCTCGGACCGGAACTGCTCCGGGATGCGCGCCCAGACGAACATCGTGCCCCTGGGCCGGGGCACCTCCCAGCCGATCCGGGTCAGCCCGTCGCACAGCGCGTCGCGTCGCGCCTCGTACACCGCGTTGACCTCCGCCGGGTAGTCCGCGGCCTCGTTCAGGGTCACCGTGGCCGCGATCTGCACCGGCTGGAACGAGCCGTAGTCGAGGTAGCTCTTCAGCTTGGCCAGGGCCCCGACCACCTCGGCGTTGCCGAGCAGGAAGGCCATCCGCCAGCCGGCCATCGAGAACGACTTGGTCATCGAGTACAGCTCGACCGCGCACTCCAGGGCGCCCTCGCACTCCAGGATCGAGGGCGGGCGCTCACCGTCGAACCAGACGTCGGCGTAGGCGAAGTCGTGCACCAGCACCACGTCACGCTCGCGTGCCCAGTCGACCAGGCGCTGGAGGTCGGGCCGGGTGACGGTGGTCGTGGTCGGGTTGTGCGGGAAGCACAGCACCACCACACGGGGTTTCGGCCAGCCGTACTCCCAGGCTCCCATCACCGCGTCCACGTAGTCGGCGCCGCTGGTGCCGATCGTGATCTGCCGGGCGTCGGCCCCGGCGAAGTACGGGCCCCAGATGTGGATGGGGTACGACGGGGACGGCACCAGGGCCACGTCACCGGGTTGCAGCAGCACCCACATCAGATGGCTGAAGCCCTCTTTCGCGCCGATCGTGGCGATCACGTGGCGGCCCGGGTCGAGCTGCACACCGTATTCCTTCGCGTAGCGGGCGGCGATCGCCTCGCGCAGTTTCGGGATGCCCCGGCTGGAGGAGTACCGGTGGTTGCGCGAATTGTGCGCCGCCTCGGCCAGTTTCTCCACCGCCACCGCCGGGCTGGGGATGTCGGGATTGCCGAAACCCAGGTCGACGATGTCTTTTCCGGCCCGGCGCGCCTCCTGTTTCAGCCCGTCGATGATGGTGAACACGTAGGGCGGCAGACCCGGGATTCTCCTGAACTCCACCGCGGCAACGTTAGTCAGCGCGCGCGGCGGATCCGCATAGCCAATCGCCTGATCCTGGCCCTGTTCGTGCGAGAAATGGGGCAGACTGGCCCCATGCCGACCCGGTTGACGAGCATCGTGATCGACTCCGCCGACGCCCCCTCGCTGGCCCGCTGGTGGGCCGACGCCCTCGACTGGGGCATCGCCTACGAAGACGCCGACGAGAGCGACGTGGTGCCGCCCGAGGGCGAGCCCGGCATCGAGCTCACGTTCTGCCCCGTGCCCGAGGGCAAGACCGGCTGGAACCGGGTGCATCTCGACCTGGCCAGCCGCGACGCCGAGCACCAGAGGCAGACCGTGGCCCGGCTGGAGCAGGCCGGCGCCACCCGGGTCGAGCTCGGCGTCGAGCGGCCCTGGGTGGTGCTGACCGACCCGGAGGGCAACGAGTTCTGCGTGCTGGAGCCGCGTCCGGAGTACGACGAGCGCGGGCCGGTCGCGGCCGTCGTGATCTGGGCGCAGGACCCGGCCAACCTCGGCGCGTTCTGGCAGCAGGCCGCCGGTGGCGAGCTGGAGGCGCCGGGCGGGCCGGTCGCCACGCTCACCCTCACCACCCCCGGGCCGCTGCTCGAGTTCGTCCACAGCGACACCCCCAAGACCGTGAAGAACCGACTGCACCTCGACGTGCGCCCCTACTCCGGCGACGACCAGGCGGCCGAGGTCAGCCGTCTGCTCAACCTGGGTGCCCTGCGCACCGAGGTGGGCCAGTCCTCCGCCGACCCGGCCACCATCACCTGGGTGGTGCTGGTCGATCCGGAGGGCAACGAGTTCTGCGTGCTGCGCCCGCGCGGCGAACAACCCTGAGCCACCTCCGGCGGGGCGTGGCATCGTGGGCCGGTGACGACACAACTGGAGACCGAACGCCTGATCCTGCGACAGTGGAAGGACTCCGACCGCGAGCCCTGGGCCGCCATGAACGCGGACCCGCAGGTGCTGCGGTTCTTTCCCGCCACCCGCACCCGTGAGCAGTCCGACGCCTCGATCGACGCCTACCGCGCCCACCTCGACGCGCACGACTGGGGCATGTGGGCGGTCGAGCTGAAGCAGACCGGTGAGTTCATCGGCATGGTGGGGCTCTGGCCGATGCCCGAGGGCTTTCCGGCGCAAGACCGCACCGAGATCGGCTGGCGCCTCGACAAGCCTTACTGGGGAAAGGGTTACGCCCCGGAGGGCGCTCGGGCGGTGCTCAAGCACGCGTTCACCACGCTGGGTCTGCCCGGCGTGGTCTCGATGACCACGGTGGCCAACGCGCAGTCCCGCCGGGTGATGGAGAAGCTGGGCCTGACCCGCGACCCGGCCGAGGACTTCGTCAATCCCAGTTACGAACCCGGCTCCCCGATCGGCCCACACGTGCTCTACCGCCTGGAGGCAGCGCACCACACGACCCTGGAGACCGAACGGCTGATGCTGCGTGGCTGGCAGCCCTCCGACCGCGCGCCGTTCGCCCGGCTCAACGCCGACCCGGAGGTGATGCGTTACTTTCCGCAGCCCCTCACCCGCGAAGAGTCCGACGCCTCGGCCGACCGGATGGCCGGGCAGCTCCGGCAGCGCGGGTGGGGCCGCTGGGCCGTCGAGCTGAAGACCGGCGGCGACTTCATCGGCTTCATCGGCCTGGCCCCGATGCCGGAGGGCACGCCGAGCGGCGTCGAGGTCGCCTGGCGCCTCGACAAACCCTACTGGGGAAAGGGTTACGCCCCCGAGGGAGCACGGGCCTGCCTGCACCACGCGTTCTCCGTGCTGAGCCTGCCCGAGGTGGTCTCGATGACCACGGTCACGAACCGGCCGTCCCGCCGGGTGATGGAGAAGATCGGGATGACCCACGACCCGGCCGCCGACTTCCGGCACCCGTCGTACCCGCAGTGGTGGGGCGCGCCGCACGTGCTCTACCGGATCGGCGCCCACCGGTAGCCCGCCGGTGCCGAGAACTGTGGACGACGGGGAGCTACGTGCAGCTCCCCGTCGTCCTCAATCTCTGGCCTTCACCGCCGCGTCGTAGAGGCCGCGCTTGTTCACGCCCGACTCGGCGGACACCGCCGCGACGGCGTCCTTGAGCCGCTCGCCGGCGTCCACCCGGGCCTGCACCCGGGCGACCAGCGCGGCCACGTCGTCGGCCGCGGACGGGTCGAACAGGTCGACCGGCACCCGTTCCGGGGCTCCGCCCACCACGATGCTGATCTCGCCGAGCACCTCGGAAGCGCTTGCCCAGTCGGCCAGTTCGGCCAGCGGACCGCGCTTCACCTCCTCGTAGGTCTTGGTCAGCTCGCGGCAGACGGCGGCCTGCCGGTCACCCCCCAGGGCGTCGCGCAGCGCGGCCAGGGTGTCGGCGGTGCGGCGCGGCGACTCGAAGAAGATCATCGTGCGCGGCTCGCCGGCCAGGGCCCGGAACGCGCTCGCCCGCTTGCCCGGCGTGCGGGGCGGAAAACCCTCGAAGCAGAAGCGGTCCGACGGCAGACCGGACAGCGCCAGGGCGGTCAGCGCCGCGGACGGTCCGGGCAGCGCGGTGACCGGCAGCCCGGCCTCGACCACCGCGCGCACGGCCCGCAGCCCGGGGTCGGACACCCCGGGCATGCCGGCGTCGGTGACCACCAGCACGGTACCGCCACCGGCCACCACCTCGAGAAGCGTTCCGGAGCGCGCTTCCTCGTTGTGCTCGTAGTTGCTGATCACCCGGCCCCGCGGGGTGATGCCCAGCGCGGAGGCCAGACGGCGGAAGCGGCGGGTGTCCTCGGCGGCGATCAGGTCGGCGGTCTCGATCAGCCGGCTCAGCCGCACCGAAGCGTCTTCCGGATCACCGATCGGCGTGGCGGCCAGCACCAGACGGCCTGTGGGAGAAGCAGTCACGACAGGTCCCAGACCTGGACGCCGCCGTCGGCCACCGGCTGCCGGCCGCCGAGCAGGTCGGTGACCGTCTGCCGCAGCGCGTCGGACGACTTGTCCGGGCCGAGCACGATCCGGTCCGCGCCCCAGGCCTTCAGGTCGACCTCGGCCTGGGCCTGCATCTGCGGGGTGACCTCGGCCGCCTGGCCGGTCTCCTCCACCTGGGTGAGCAGCTGGGCGGTGGGTGGGTCGGCCTCACCGCCGACATAGGCCTGACCGTCGGAGGCCGGGCCGAGGAAGTAGCCGCCGGGCATCTTGAACGCGTAGCCCGAGGCCGACTGCCAGCGCATCGCCGTGGGCAGGGTGGCGACCGGGTAGGGCAGCACGACCGTCACGGTGTCGTGCGGCAGCGTGGTGGCGGTGGTGGTGAAATAGGCCGGTACCGCCGGGGAGTCGGTGACCGGCAGCGGTGTGGGCAGCAACGGCACCAGGCAGACCGCCGAGACGCCGACCGCGGCGAAGGCCCGCACGGCCGGGCCACGGCGGCCGAGCGAGCGGCCGCCGGTGACCGGGTGCAGCAGGCGGTGCCGCGACCCGCTGCGCAGCCCCTGCACGGCCAGGGCCAGCAGGGCACCGGCGAACAGCGCGGTGAGCAGGCCGAACCGGGTGGCCAGCGAGGCCTCGGTGATCGGCAGGCTCTGCACCAGCGCGTAGGGCCCCTGGTGCTCGGTCCAGACCCCGTCGATCCAGAGCCGGCCGCCGAGCGAGAGCGCCGCCGAGACCAGCACACCGACGGCGGCGCAGCGCACCGCGAGCAGGCGCCAGCCGAACACCATGGTGGCCAGGCAGACCACGATCAGCGGCCAGCCCAGGTAGGACAGATGCTCCTCGATGCCGCCCGGGAACTTCCCGGAGGTCTCCAGGTCGGAGGCCCGGGCCAGCCACTGGGTGGAGGTCGGGGTGAAGAACGACACCACGTCGGCGCCGAAGTAGTTCTCGGTGAACGGGCTGCCGTGATGCGCGTGCGGTCCGGCGAACTGGAGCGACAGCGGGTAGGCGGCCAGCGGCACGAACACCGCGAAGGCCACCACGAGCGTGCGGACCAGCCGGGCCAGGCCGGCCCGCACCTGGCGGGGGCGGCAGAGCGCGGCGGTGAGCAGGATCAGCAGCGCCCCGGCACCGGCCTGGAACAGCACCTCCTCGCCGATGAACATCTGGGCCAGCGCGACCAGGCCGAGCCAGAGGCCGACCCGGATCGGGCCGTGGGCGTCGAAGCGGTTGGTGCGGCGCCGGTCGGTGCGCCAGGCCTCCACGCTCAGGGCCAGCAGGATCGGCAGGCCGGGGGCGAACGCCATGGTGATGTGGCCGACCAGGGAGTTGACCACGGCCGGCGAGATCGCGAAGCAGGCCGCACCCACCGAGGCCGCCCCGCTGGAGACACCCGGCGCCTTGCGCAGTGCCCAGTAGCCGGCCACGAAACAGAGCGGGACGGCGAGCAGGTTCAGCAGGTTCAGCGTGAGCACCGGGTTGAACAGCACCGAGATCGGGAACAGCACGATCGCGGGCAGCAGCAGCGTGGTGTTGTTCATCGCGCCCACGCCGTTGGGCCAGTTCATGTCCGTGGTGTCGAACGGGTCCTGCAAGCTGGCCAGGGCGTGCGGGGTGTGCCCGAGCCACCACTGGTAGTGCATCGCGTCGGGGATGTTGCCGGAGAAGATCCGGCCGGCCGGGTCGGCCCACAGCCCGGACGTGGCGGTCAGCCCGACACCCAGCGCGAGCAGTGCGACCAGCCCGAGCCAGGGCCCGGACGGGTCCTCCCGACGGGGTCTGGGCAGCCAGACCCGCTGATCGACCGGTTCGGTCTCCGGTGACGCACTCACCCGTGCCCGTCCTCCCTGTTCCAACCACCCGCGTGACGCCCGCCGCGACGGATCCGGCGGCCCGTCAGTCTGACATCATCGCTGGCCCCCGGTGGTTCCGGCCAGACTCCAGGGGCCGGGCGGGACGTCCGGCATGTCAGACCTCAAAGGCGGAGCCTCTACGATGACGCGGGTGACCAGCCCCGCCGTGGCCACCCGCGCCGCGGGGCGCGAGGTCCAGCCGCCCTCGCCGATCGAGCGCCGCCCCCGGATGACCTGGCGCGAATGGCTCGCCGTCCTGGCCGTCACCGGCTTCGGCGGCTTCATCCGCTTCTGGCACCTGGGCCGCCCGTCCACCCTGGTGTTCGACGAGACCTACTACGTCAAGCAGGGCTGGTCGATGATCAAGGCCGGCTACGAGCTGGCTTGGCAGGGCAAGGGCGAGGAGGTCGACCCGCGCTGGAACCGCGGCGACATCGACGTCTTCACCAGCTCGCCGGACTTCGTCGTGCATCCACCGGTCGGCAAGTGGATGATCGGCCTGGGCGAGTGGATCTTCGGGCCGACCAGCTCGTTCGGCTGGCGCTTCTCCTCCGCCGTGATCGGCACGCTGTCGATCCTGATGCTCACGCTGATCGCGCGCCGGCTGTTCGGCTCCACCCTGCTCGGGGTGCTGGCCGGCCTGCTGCTGGCGATCGACGGCGAGCACTTCGTGCACAGCCGCACCGGCCTGCTCGACATCTTCGTGATGTTCTGGGCCCTGGCCGCCTTCGGCTGTGTGCTGATCGACCGCGACATCGGGCGGCGCCGCCTGGCCCTGCGGGCGAGCGCCGAGTTCGCCGACCGGGAGCAGCGCACCGCCGACTCCTGGAGCTGGTGGCTGGGTGTGCGCTGGTGGCGCATCGCCGCCGCCGTCTGCCTGGGGCTGTGCGCCGGCACCAAGTGGTCGGGGCTCTACTTCGCCGTGGCGTTCGGCCTCGCCACGATCTTCTGGGACATGGGTGCCCGCCGCGCGGCCGGCCTGCGGCACTGGTTCGCCGGGTCGCTGATCTGGGGCGCACTGTCCGGTCTGGGCATGCTGCTGGTCGCGTCCGCCACCTACCTGGCCTCGTGGACCGGCTGGTTCCTGTCCAGCGACGGCTACGACCGGCACTGGGCGCGGGACAACCCGGGCCAGGGCTTCACCTTCCTGCCCTCCGCGCTGCGCAGCCTGGTGCACTACCACCAGCAGATGTACGACTTCAATATCGACCTGGCCGCTTACCACCCCTACATGGCCAACCCCTGGTCCTGGCTGGTGATGGGCCGGCCCACCGCCTTCTACTACGAGGGTCCCAAGCTCGGTGAGAAGGGCTGCACGGTCGCCACCTGCTCGCAGGCGATCACCGCGCTCGGCAACCCGGTGATCTGGTGGGGCGCGGCGCTCGGCATCGTGGTGCTGCTGTTCCGCTGGGTGCTGCGCCGCGACTGGCGGGCGGGCGCGGTGCTGGCCGGCCTGGCCGGTGGCTACCTGCCCTGGTTCCAGTACCAGCAGCGCACGATCTTCAACTTCTACACGATCGCCTTCACCCCGTGGGTCGTGCTCACCGTCGTCTACGTGCTCGGGCTGATCCTGGGCCGCAGCAGCGACACGGCCAGAAGACGCCGCACCGGGGCCTGGATCGCGGGTGCCCTGGTGCTCCTCGCCGTCCTCAGTTTCTGGTTCTTCCTGCCCATCTACACCGCCCAGGTGATCCCGCAGAGCTCCTGGAGCGACCGGATGTGGCTGCCCAGCTGGATCTAGCCCAGCCGGATCCAGCTGGGCAGCAGGTCATCCGGGCAGCAGGTCGGCCAGCGTCTCGATGGTGCGCACCCGGTCGGCGTGCGTACGGTCGTGCGGCGTGATCGAGAGCGTGGTCACGCCCGCCCGGTGCAGCGCCTCGACCCGCTCGGCCACCCACGACCGCGGCCCGATCAGCGACAGCGACTTCAGCAGCTCGCGCGGCACCGCCGCGGCCGCCTCGTCGCGGTGCCCGGCCAGGTAGAGCTCCTGGATGCGGGTGGCCTCGGCCTCGTAGCCGTAGCGCACGGCCAGGTCGAAGTAGAAGTTCTTGCCCTTGGCCCCCATCCCGCCCAGGTAGAGGGCGAACAGCGGACGGGCCTGGTCGACGAGCGGCTCCACGTCGTCCCCGATCGCCACCGCCACCGGCACCACCACGTCGAGCTGCCCCAGAGCCGGGTCACGCCGGGCCTTCCCGGCCGCGAGCGCCTCGCCCCAGACCTGGTCGGCGCCCTCGGGCCGGAAGAAGAACGGCGCCCAGCCCTCGGCCAGCTCGGCGGCCAGCTCCACGTTCTTCGGGCCCATCGCCGCGATCATGATCGGGATCCGCTCGCGCACCGGATGGTTGATCAGCTTCAGCGGTTTGCCCAGCCCGGTGCCGCCTTCCAGCGGCATCGTGTAATACCGCCCGGCGTGTTCCAGCTTCTCCCGGCGCCACACCTGACGGCAGATCCCGATGATCTCGCGGGTGCGGCCGATCGGGGCGTCGTACGGCACCCCGTGGAAGCCCTCGATCACCTGCGGCCCGCTGGCGCCGAGCCCGAGGGTGAACCGGCCGTCGGAGACATGGTCCAGCCCGGCCGCGGTCATCGCCAGCAGGGCCGGCGTGCGGGTGTAGATCGGCAGGATGTTCGCGGCGATCTCCAGGTCGGGCACCCGGGCGGCGATGAACCCGAGCTGGCTGACCGCGTCGAAGCTGTAGGCCTCGGCCACGTAGACGATCGACAGCCCGGCCTTACGGTAGTCCGGGAGCAGATCTGCCGTCTCGGTGAAACTTCCGGCGTAGGGCAGGGGCATACCGATCCGCACGCGCGCCTCCGGGCTCGAAGTGGCTGACGTGGGCATCATGCTCCCCGCGCTGCCGCCCCGCCCCCGCACCGGGTGTGAGCTATCCGCCAGTCTCCGGGCGGTTCACGCGGCCACCCAGGTGCTTGAGGACGACGAGAGGGCCGGGACCAGCGCGGCCCCGATCGCCGAGAGGTCCAGCCGGGCCAGCATGCGGGGTTCGTCGGCGGTGCCGATGGCCGCCACCCGCAGCATGGTGACGTCGTTCAGCGCCGCCTCCAGCGACCCGTCCGGGTGGCCGGAGCGCTTCGGGTTCGGGTCCTGCCACACCGCCCGCTCGATCGCCCGCAGCCCGTGCACCACCAGACCGGCCACCTGACCGCTGGTGCTGTCCGGGTCGGTGCTGACGACCAGCACGTACGCGGACTCCAGCGGAGAGTCCGGCACGCCGAGCAGACGGCTGAGCCGGTACAGCGGCACCACCGTGTCGCGGTGCGTGAACAGGCCGAGCATCTGGTCGTGCCCGGCCTCCAGCACCGAGTAGCGTTCCGGGAACTCGAGGATCTCCACCACCTCGCGCAGCGGCACCGCGAACTCCTTGTCCTTCGCCCCGGTCCGGGTCACCGCGAAGGTCAGGTAGGTGTCCCCGGAGGCGCCTGCGCCGTCCCAGCTGTCGCCGGCGGCACCACCGGAACCTTCGGAACGCTGGGCGGGCACCGTGTTCTCGTGCGGGGTGTTGAGCCGCGACAGTGCCTTCAGGTCGTCGTGCTCGAGCATCGCGGGCACGGCCAGGCTGAGGAAGTCACCGTGCCCGGGCACCCGCAGCACCTCGTCCAGATAGCGCCTGCCGGGCACCTGCACGGCGGGCAGCGGAAACCGTTCCACCGCGCCGACATTGATCAGCTCCAGCACCTCCGACAGCATCATCACCACCAGGCCGTCGCGGAACCGGATGGCCACACCCTCGGACTCCTCGCCGCCGGTCCGGCTCAGCGTGCCCAGCCCGGCCAGCTCCAGCGGGTCGAACACCGGGATCTCGGTGCCGTCGTAGTCCGTGACGCCCTTGCACGAGCCGTGCCGCAGCGGGGAGTTGCGCACCCGCACCCGGGGCAGGATGGTGTGCACCGACTCGATGGCGATGGCCAGCCGGTGGTCGGCACAGCGCACCAGCAGCATCGCCGCGCCGGCACCGCCCCCGGACCCGGCCGACGGGTCACCGCCCGCGAAAACCCCGTCGGCCCGGCCCTCCTCGCGCACCACCGGCACACCGGGCAGCGCGAACATCGCGTCGACGTCGATGACGCTGACGATGTTCCCGGTCTCCGGCCGGGCGAAGGTGTGCGACACCAGCAGGTCGCTGCCGTCCGAGGTGCCCATCCGGGTCATCGCGCCGGGGCGGGTCACGCCGTGCACCCCGTCGACGATCAGCCCGAGCAGCTGGTTCTCGTGCAGCAGCACCACGATCACCCGGCGCGGTCCCGATTCGGCCTCTCCCGAAGGCTTTTCCGCCCGGCCCTCGATGGCCAGCAGGTCGAGCACCGGGATCACCTGGCCGCGCAGGTTCACCGCCCCGAGCAGGCCGGGGGCGGTGACCGGCAGTACCTCCAGCCGGTCCGGGCAGGGCGTCACCTCGCGCACGTCGGCCAGCGGAACGCCGACGCAGGCGTCGCCGGAGGCGAACAGGCCGTAGGTGGTGTTCACAGCGGCCGGCCGTGGCCGGAGGCGCCCAGCAGCTCCTGGATCAGCTGACTGACCCTGGCCGAGGCCTCCACCTGGGTCTTGGTCGCGGTGACGATCAGGTCGATCGACGTGCTGGTGTGCGTGACGCTGGAGACGATGTCCTCGAACGACTCACCGGCCTTGCGCGACACCTCCGCGCCCTCGTTCACCTGACGCGTGGACTCCTGCACCAGCTTCGAGATCTCCCGTGCCGCGTCCGCCGAACGCTCCGCCAGCTTCCGCACCTCACCCGCCACCACCGAGAACCCCAGACCGTGCTCCCCCGCCCGCGCCGCCTCGATCGAGGCATTGAACGCCAGCAGATTCGTCTGATCCGCGATATCACTCATCACCTGCACGATCTCGCCGATCTGCGCCGAGCTGCGCTGGATCAGGGTGATCGCCTCCACGGACTCGCGCAGCGACTGGGCGCCGGCCTGGGCGTCCTCCTGGGTGGACGACGACCAGCGGCTGGCGTCCGAGGTGCTCATCGAGATCGCCTCGATCGACTCGGTGAGCCGCTGCACGGCCTCGCTCATCGCGTCGGCCTTGGCGTTCAGCCGCTGCTCCAGCTGCACCTGGTCGGTGATGTCGTAGGCGTACTTGATCACCTTCATCGGCCGCCCGGCCAGGTCCAGGATCGGGTTGTAACTGGCCTGGATCCACACGTCCCGGCCGAACTTGCCCACCCGGTGGAACCTTCCGGATCGCAGCTCACCACGCTGGAGGCGCAGCCAGAAGTCCCGGTAGTCCTCCGACAGCACGTACTCCTGGCTACAGAACATGCTGTGGTGCTGCCCGAGGATCTCGTTCTCGGTGTAGCCCACGGTGCGCAGAAAGTTGTCGTTCGCCGCGAGGATCCTGCCGTCCAGGTCGAACTCGATCACCGCCTGGGCGCGGTCGAGAGCCTCCACGCGACCGGCGTACTCGGCGTTGCGCAGCTTGTCGGCCGTCACGTCGGAGGCGAACTTCACCACCTTGAACGGCTTGCCCTCGGCGGTCAGGATCGGGTTGTAGGTGGCCCGGATCCAGACCTCCTTACCGGTTTTCGTGATCCGCCGGTACTCCCCGCCGTTGAACTCGCCGCGCGAGAGCTTCTCCCAGAACAACTGGTACTCCGGGCGGGCGGCCTCCTCGGCGTCCACGAACAGCCGGTGGTGCCGCCCGCGGATCTCCTCCATCCGGTAGCCCATCAGGTCGAGGAACGCGTCGTTCGCCTCCAGCACGTTGCCGTCCAGGTCGAACTCGATCACCGCCTGGGAGCGCTGAATCGCCTGGATCTTGCCCTCGAAGTCGGCGTTACGCAGCTTGGCGGCGGTCACGTCGGAGGCGAACTTAACCACCTTCCAGGGCTTTCCGTCCATGTCGAAGATCGGGTTGTAGGTGGCCTGGAGCCACACGTCCTGCCCGCCCTTGGTCAGCCGGTGGAACTCGCCGGACTTGTACTCGCCCTCGCGCAGGGCGCGCCAGAACTCGCGGTAGTTCTCCGAGTCGGCCTCTTCCTGGGGCACGAACATCCGGTGGTGCTGACCGATCACCTCGGCGCGCTCGTAGCCGACGGTGGCCAGGAAGTTGTCGTTGGCCGAGAGGATCTTGCCGTTCAGATCGAACTCGATCACCGCCTGGGACCGGTCGATCGCTGCCACCTTGCCCTCGAAGTCCGCGTTGCGGCGCTTGGCCTCGGTCACGTCGACCGCGAACTTGACCACCTTCCAGGGCTTTCCGTCGATGCCGAGGATCGGGTTGTAGGTGGCCTGGAGCCACACGTCGCGCCCGCCCTTGGCCAGCCGGTGGAACTCGCCGGCCACGAACTCACCGTCGCCGAGCTTCTGCCAGAACTGCCGGTAGGCGGCCGACCGGGCGTCTTCGGGCCGCACGAAGAGCTTGTGGTGCTGGCCGATCAGCTCCTGCCGGGCGTAACCCATGATCTCGCAGAAGTTCTCGTTGGCGTCGAGGATCTCGCCGGACAGGTCGAACTCGATCACCGCCTGCGAGCGGGAGATCGCCTGGATCTTGCCGGCCGCGTCGGCCGCTGCCCGCTTGCCGGCGGTCACGTCGAGCGCGTACTCCACCACCTTGGTCACCCGGCCGGACTCGTCGCTCACCGGGATCCAGGTGGAGCGGATCCAGACCTCGTTGCGGCCCTGCCAGACCTCACGGAACTCGCCGTCCGGATTGCCGCCGGAGCGCAGTTCCTCCCACAGGTCGGCGTACTCGCCCGTGCTCTCGATCACCTCGGGCGGGGCGAACGTGCTGCGGTGACGGCCGAGGATCTCGGCGACGCCGTACCCGATCAGGTCGGCGAACATCTCGTTCGCCTTCACGACCGTGCCGTCCGGCGCGTACTCGGCGACCGCCTGGCCACGACCGAATGCCTCGACCTGGCTCTTCAGCTCCGCGACGCTCTCGTGCCCGTCGCCCGTCAGGGCCTTCTCGTCCGACAACTCAGTTCTCCGTTCCCCGACCTGAACAGGCCTGCGGCTGGCCTGTGCAGCGCCCCCGTCGGAGACGGGGAAGGAGAATTGCGGGAGGTGGCACGGCTGTCACCCACGTGGCAGACGCGACCGTCGGGGATCAGGGTCCGATCGGGTCACCCACGGCGTCCAGGTCGTCCCCGGGATATTCGCCGTCGTACTCATCGGCATACTCGCCGTCGAAGACCTCAATGGTGGACGACGAGGGGGCCGGGACCAGCGCGCCGCCGATCGCGGCCAGATCCACCCGGGAGAGCATGCGCGGCTCGTCCGACGTCCCGATCGCCGTCACCCGGATCGCCCGCCGCCGGGCCAGCGCCTCGGGCAGGGTGGGCGGTTCGCCGGGTTCCGCACCGGCAGGTGGGTCGGGCACCGCCGGGTCCTCCCACACCGAGTGCTCGATGGCCCGCAGCGCGTGCACCGCCAGGCCCACCACCTGGGCGTCCTCGGCCCGGCCGGCGGCGTGCCCGCGGTCCGGCCCGGCGGTGACCACCAGCACGTAGATCAGGCCGTCGTGCTGCTGCGGTGCGATCAGGGCGGAGAGCCGGAACAACGGAACCACGGTGTCGCGGTGGGTGAACAGGCCGAGCACGTCCTGATCGCCGTCCTGCAAGATGGAGTAGCTCTCCGGGAACGGCAGGATCTCCAGCACCTGCTCCAGCGGCACCGCGAAGTCCTTCTCGCCGGGGGCCAGCGAGAAGGTCAGGTAGGTGCCGCCGGCCCGGGCCGTGCCCTCGCTCTCCCCGTCCGGCCCCCGCGACCAGTCCGACGAGCGCTGCGCGGGCACCTGGCCGGATTCGCCACCGGGCTGCCGGGAGTTCATCCGGCTCAGGGCGTTCAGGTCGTCGTGCCGCAGAATCTGGCTGACGGCCAGGGAGAGGAAGTCGCCCCGGCCGGGCACCCGCATCACACCGTCCAGGTACTGGCATCCGGGCACCTGCACCGCGGGCAGGTCGAACCGCTCCGCGGCCGAGGCCGGGATCAGCTCGAGCACCTCGGACAGCAGCATCACCACCAGGCCCTCCTGGAAGCGGACGGCCACCCCCTCGGTGTCGTCGCCGGACAGCTCGCCGAGTCCGGCCAGCTCCAGCGGGTCGAACACCGGGATCTCGGTGCCGTTGTAGTCGGTGACGCCCCGGCAGGCCCCGTGCGCCAGCGGCGAGCTGCGCACCTGCACCCGGGGGACGATGGTGTGCACCGCGTCGATGCTCACGGCGAGCCGGTGGTTGGCGCAACGCACCAGCAGCATCGATCCGGAAAGGTCTGCCGCGTCCACTGTCTCGGCGTCCGGGCCGTGCGAGGCACCGCCGCTGAACGCTCCCTCCCCGGTGCCCCGGCCGTCGAGCATCACCGGGATGCCCGGCATCGAGAACACCGCTTCCACGTCGAGCACACTGACGATGACGCCGTCGCCGGGCGCGGGGAAGGTGTGTGACACCGGCAGTCGCTGCTGACCGGCGAGCGCGTTCGCCGTCCCCAGTTCCTGGAGGGCGGGCGGTGCGGTGACGCCGTGCACCCCGTCGACCACCAGGCCGGCCAGCCGGCCCTCGTGCAGCACCACCACGATCACCCGGCTGCCGCCCCCGGCCGGCCCGGCCGCCCCGTTCATGGCCAGCAGGTCGAGCACCGGGATCACCTGGCCGCGCAGGTTGAGCGCGCCGAGCAGGCCCGGGGCGCTCACCGGCAGCGTCGCCAGGTCGGCGGGGCACGGCGTGACCTCGCGCACCGCCGTCAGCGGCAGCGCGATGCAGGCCTCACCGATCGCGAAAAGGCCGTAGGTCGCCGCGGTCTCGTGATCGGCGGTGATGGTTGCCGGGCTGGCCGAGCCGCTCATCCGGGCGGCCTCAGACGGCCCGGTCCGGTGCCGATCCCAGCAGCTCCGTGATCAGTGAGGACACCTCGGCCGAGGCCTCCACCTGGGTGCGGGTGGCCTGCACGATCAGGTCGATCGAGCTGCTCGTGTGACCGACGCTGGAGACGATGTCCTCGAACGACTCACCGGCCTTGCGCGACACCTCCGCGCCCTCGTTCACCTGACGCGTGGACTCCTGCACCAGCTTCGAGATCTCCCGCGCCGCGTCCGCCGAACGCTCCGCCAGCTTCCGCACCTCACCCGCCACCACCGAGAACCCCAGACCGTGCTCCCCCGCCCGCGCCGCCTCGATCGAGGCATTGAACGCCAGCAGATTCGTCTGATCCGCGATATCACTCATCACCTGAACGATCTCGCCGATCTGCACGGAACTGCGCTGGATCAGCGAGATCGCCTCGGTGGACTCGCGCAGCGCGGCCGAGCCGGTCTGGGCGTCGTCCTGGGTGGAACCGGCCCACCGGCTGGCCTCCGAGGTGCTCATCGAGATCGCCTCGATCGACTCGGCCAGCCGCTGCACCACCCCGTTCATCGCCTCGGTCTTGGACTTCAGCCGGCTCTCCAGCTGCACCTGCTGGGTGATGTCGGAGGCGTACTTGATCACCTTCATCGGCCGCCCGGCCAGGTCCAGGATCGGGTTGTAACTGGCCTGGATCCACACGTCGCGGCCGAACTTGCCCACCCGGTGGAAGCTTCCGGAGCGGAACTCCCCGTGCTGGAGGCGTAACCAGAAGTCCCGGTACTCCTCGGAGGTGACGTAGTCGGGCGTGCAGAAGATGCTGTGGTGCTGCCCGACGATCTCGCGCAGCGTGTACCCCATCGTCCGCAGGAAGTTGTCGTTGGCGTCGATGATCTTCCCCTCGAGGTCGAACTCGATCACCGCCTGCGCCCGGTCCAGTGCGGCCACCCGGCCGGCGTACTCGGCGTTGCGCAGCTTGTCTGCCGTCACGTCGGAGGCGAACTTCACCACCTTGAACGGCTTGCCCTCGGCGTTCAGGATCGGGTTGTAGGTGGCCCGGATCCACACCTCCTGGCCGCTCTTCGTCACCCGGCGGTACTCCCCGGCGTCGAACTCGCCGCGCGACAGCTTGTCCCAGAACACCTGGTAAGCCGGGCTCGCCGCCTCCTGCGGCTCGACGAAGATCCGGTGGTGCCGCCCGACGACCTCCTCCAGCCGGTACCCCATCAGCCCGAGGAAGGCGTCGTTGGCCGCGAGCACATGGCCCTGGAGGTCGAACTCGATCACCGCCTGGGACCGGTCGATCGCCTGGATCTTCCCCTCGAAGTCCGCGTTGCGCACCTTGCTCTCGGTGATGTCGGTGGCGAACTTGACCACCTTCCAGGGCTTTCCGTCCAGGTCGAGGATCGGGTTGTAAATCGCCTGGAGCCACACGTCACGTTCGTTGCGGGCCAGCCGGTGGAACTCACCGGAGATGAACTCGCCCTCCCGCAGACGGCGCCAGAACCGCTGGTACTCCTCGGAGGCGGCCTCGACCGGGGCCACGAACATGCGGTGGTGCTTGCCCACCACCTCCTCCCGGTCGTACCCCATGGTCTGGAGGAAGTTCTCGTTGACGCTCTGGATCACACCGTTCAGGTCGAACTCGATCACCGCCTGGGACCGGTCGATCGCCGCCACCTTGCCCTCGAAGTCCGCGTTGCGGCGCTTGGACTGGGTCACGTCGACCGCGTACTTCACCACCTTCCAGGGCTTTCCGTCGATGTCGAGGATCGGGTTGTAGACCGCCTGGAGCCACACATCGCGCCGGTCCTTGCCGACCCGGTGGAACTCGCCGGAGATGAACTCGCCCTCGCCGAGCCGCTGCCAGAACTGCCGGTACGCCCCCGAGCGGGCCTCGTCCGGCGGCACGAACATCTTGTGGTGCTGCCCGACCACCTCCTCCCGGAGGTAGCCCATGGTCTCCAGAAAGTTCTCGTTCACGTCGAGAACCGTTCCGCCCAGGTCGAACTCGATCGATGCCTGGGACCGGTCGATCGCTGCGATCTTGCCCTGCGCGTCGGCGGCGGCCCGCTTGGCCTCGGTGATGTCGAGGGCGTACTCGACCGCCCGGATCACCTCGCCGTGCATGTTGCGCACCGGCGTCCAGGTGGAGCGGATCCACAGGTCGCGCCGGCCCTGCCAGACCCGGCGGAACTCGCCCGTCGGGTTCTCGCCCGCGCGCAGCTCGGCCCACATCTGCTCGTACTCCGGCGAGGCGGCCACCTCTTCGGGCACCAGCGTGGCGTGGTTGCGGCCGACCAGTTCGCCCGGGGCGCAACCGATCAGCTCGGCGAACCGGTCGTTGACCGAGAGCACCGTGCCGTCCATCGCGTAGTCCGCCCGGGCCTGCCCCCGTCCGTACGCCTCGACCTGGCTGCGTAGCTGGGCCAGTTCCTCTTCGACGCCACCGTCAGACACCCGCCGACCTCCCCCGCTCGGTGACCTTGCCCGGACGATCGACGGAGCGCAACCACCGCTTGAGCGACGACGCCGAACAATCAGCCGTCCGGGTGACGCCCGTGACGGAAAGCGGCTGTCAGGCCGTGCTGCTGTCAGGCCGTGCTCAGGCAGCCGGCCCGGGGTTCAGCCACAGGCTGGGCCGGGCCACCAGGCGGTCGATCACGGTGTGGGCCGCGCCGGTCAGGGCGGCGTAGTCACCCGCCCGGGCGCGGTCCACCCGCACCGGGGCCCAGTCGCTGAACACCACCAGCTCGGCCAGCGCGGCCCCGACCGGTCCGGCCAGCTGGTCGAAGAGGGCGGAGAAGGTGCCGCCCAGCACCACCTGGTCGACGTCGGAGATGTGGGCGACAGCCGCCAGCGCGATGCCCAGGGCCCGGCCGGCCGCCGCCACCGCGTCGAGGGCCCGCCGCGATCCGGCCGTGACCGCGGCCGCCAACTCGGCCGCACCGGCACCGGCCGGGAGCCCGGCCGCGTGCAACAGGGCTCGCTGCCCGGCCACGTCTTCGAGCCGGATCAGCGAACCGCCGGACGAGCCCACCACCACGTGGCCGATCTCGCCGGCCCAGCCGTGCCGCCCGGCGCTGAGCTCACCGCCGAGGACTCGCGCGCCGCCGATCCCGATCTCACCGGAAACGTAGAAGAAGCTGGGTTTTTCGTCGTCCGTGATTCTGGCCCGGATCTCCGCCCGGGCCGCCAGGTCGGCCTCGTTGGCCACCGTGAACCCGGCCGGCCCATCGACCAGACCGGGCGGCAGCAGCGCCACCGCGTCCAGATCCCGCCAGCCCAGGTTGGGCGCCGTGCGCAGCACGCCGGAGGAGTCGAGCAGGCCGGGCAGGGCCAGCGTGGCCCCGGCCACCCGCGCACCCGATGCCTGCGCGGCGTCCCGCACCCGGGCCGCCACGCCGGACAGCCGGCCCGCCACCTCGGCCGGCTCGGAACCACGCAGGTCGCCGTGCACCACCTGCTCGGCGATCACCGCGCCGGTCAGGTCGAGCGCCCGCACCCCGAGGTAGTCGACGTTCACCTCCAGGCCGAGCCCGGCGACGGCCTGGCCCACCGGCACGAGGGGAACGGCGGGACGGCCGCGGGGAAGCGCCACCGGGGCCAGCTCCCGCACCAGGCCGGCCTCCACCAGCCGGTCGACGAGATTGGTCACCGCGGCGCGCGACAGCCCGGTGAGGGCGGCCACCTGGGCCCGGGACACCGGCTCGGCGGCCTCCAGCACGGCGGAGAGGGCCAGCGACAGGTTGTGCTCACGCATCCAGTCCTGCCTGACCGGCGCGACGGGAGGAGGCATGTCTTGACCCTACCCGCAGCCGCGGATAAATTCACGGCGTAGATTAAATGCCGCTGCAACGCCGACGGAGTGATACGCGATGACGCGAACCCCTACCCCTGAAGACCGATTCTCGTTCGGGCTCTGGACCATTGGCTGGCGGGCCCAGGACCAGTTCGGCAGCGCCAGCCGCCCGTGGCTCGACCCGGTCGAGTCGGTGACCAGGCTGGCCGAGCTGGGCGCCGCCCACGTCACCTTCCACGACGACGACGTGGTGCCGTTCGGCAGCAGCGCCGCCGACCGGGACAAGATCCTGGAGCGTTTCAAGGGCGCGCTGGCCGACACCGGCATCACCGTCGAGATGGTCACCACCGACACCTTCAGCCACCCGATCTTCAAGGACGGCGCGTTCACCTCGAACGACCGCCGCGTGCGGCGTTTCGGCCTGCGCAAGATCATCCGTAACGTCGACCTGGCCGCCGAGCTGGGCGCCACCACGTTCGTGATGTGGGGCGGGCGCGAGGGCGCGGAGTACGACAGCGCCAAGGACCTCAAGGCCGCGCACGACCGCTACCGCGAGGGCATCGACACGGTGGCCGGCTACATCAAGGAGAAGGGGTACGACCTGCGGATCGCGATCGAGCCCAAGCCGAACGAGCCGCGCGGCGACATCCTGCTGCCCACCGTCGGCCACGCCCTGGGCTTCATCGCCGAGCTGGAGCACGGCGACATCGTCGGGCTGAACCCGGAGGTCGGCCACGAGCAGATGGCCGGGCTGAACTACACCACCGGCATCGCCCAGGCGCTGTGGGCCGGCAAGCTGTTCCACATCGACCTGAACGGCCAGCGCACCATCAAGTTCGACCAGGACCTGGTGTTCGGCCACGGCGACCTGTTCTCCGCGTTCGCCACGGTCGACCTGCTGGAGAACGGTTTTCCGGGCGGCGGGCCGACCTACGACGGCCCGCGGCACTTCGACTACAAGCCCTCGCGCACCGAGGACAAGCAGGGCGTGTGGGACTCCGCCGCCGCCAACATGTCCAGCTACCTGCTGCTGGCCGAGCGGGCCCGGGCGTTCCGCGCCGACCCGGAGGTGCAGGAGGCGCTGGAATACTCTGGCGTGCTGGAACTCTCGCAGCCGACGCTGGCCGAGGGCGAGACGCTCGCCGACCTGCTGGCCGACAAGAGCGCCTTCGAGGAACTGGACGTGGACGCGGTGGCCGAGCGCGGTTTCGGCTTCGTGCGCCTCAACCAGCTGGCGATGGAGCACGCCGTCGGCGGGCGTTCCTAGCCGGACCGCCCTAGTCGTCCGACCGGCGCGGCGGTGCGGTCTCGAAGGTCTCGAGGAACTGGCTGCCCTCGTCACTGATGCGGCGGGCGTTGCGGGCGTCGCGCCGGTACAGGCCGATCACGGCCCCGACCGCGGCGACGGTCACGAGCAGGCAAGCGACGAACAGAACCACCTGGCACCTCCTCCGCACGGCCCCGAGTGAACGAGCCCCCAGGCTAGGCACAGGGTTTGGCGGAAAGCAGGTGCTGTTGGGTCGGACGGGTCGACCTTTCACCCCGCCCCGGTAACCCGTTCGGCACACAGCGATGCGGCCGCACCCCCGTTCGGGGGGTGCGGCCGCATCCGGGTGAACTACTCCTGAGAAGCTTCCGCCACCAGCTCCTTGTAGGTGCCGGCCGCGTTCGGAACCTGCACCGGCTCGAAGATCGCCCCGGCGTAGTAGCTGGCGTCTTCGTTGAAGTACGCCTCGTAGGCCAGGTCCGAGCCGAGACTCTTGAAGAACTCGACCATCTTGCTGATGTAGAGCGCGTTGTCGCCGCCGTTGTGGCCGGCCTGCGCCGTGCCCGGGTAGCAGCCCCACTCCGGCACGGTCACCTTCTTACCGTGCTGCCGGGCGAAGTCGGCCCAGAACTTCAGCCCGAAGTCACCGTTGAGGTGCTCGTCCCAGGTCTGGTCGTTGTTCGCCCCGGGCCACATGTCGTACGAGTCGATACCCACGTAGTCGACGTAGTCGTCACCCGGGTAGGCCTGGGTGGCGTCGGCGAGACCCGCACTGACACCGCGGTTCACGGTCCAGTCCCACTTCAGGTCGGGAGCCACCGCGCGCACCGTGGTGACGATCTGCCGGAAGCACTCGGCGTACTCGGTGGGGTTGCTGGCGCTCCACTTGTACCAGTTGCCGTTGAACTCCCAGCCCAGCCGGATGATCGAGTCACCCATGCCGTTGGACACGAAGTTCTGGCCGAACTGCGTCCACTTGTCGTTGTACTGCCCGGCCGCACAGCCCGCCATGGTGGCGCTGCTGTCGCCCTCCGGAACCGGCGCCACACCCAGGGCCTTCAGGTAGGGCGTGTCTTTCCAGGCGTCGAAGATCCAGGTGGGATTGACGATGTCGTCCCAGGTCTGGCGCGCCGGCCAGTCCACGACGACATCGACCGGGGCACCCCGCCAGGCGGCGAACGCCTCGGCGTTGGCCGCGCTGCTGCCCGGCATGTAGAGGCCGCTGGCCCCCCAGGGCAGGCCGGAACGGTTCGACGTGGAGCAGGGCGTGAGCTTGCCGGACGCCGTGGTCGTGCTGCTCGTCAGCTCCGGGATGTCGCTCGCCGTCATGGTTTCCGTGGGCGTGGCGGTCTCGCCGACGGTGGCCGACGCGGTGGCGGTGGCGGTGCCCGTGGCCGTGCCCGTGCTGGTGCCGGTGCTGGTGACGCACGGGGTGGCGGTGCCGCCCGAGGTCGGGGTCCCGGTGGCCGTGCCCGTCGTCGTGCCCGTCGCGCCGCTCGTGCCGGTGGGCTCGGTCGTGCCGGTGGGCTCACCGGTCGCGGTCGGCTCCTGGGTCGAGGTCGTGGTGTTCGTGGTGCTGTCGACGGCGCCCGGCTCAGTGGTCGCGGTGCCCGTCGGAACGTTCGGATCGGTGGTGACCGTCGCTGTGGACGTGGGGGTTTCGGTGCCGGCCCCGGTCGGGACGCCCGGCGTGGCGTGCCCGGCGTTCCAGTCCGGGCCCACCTCTTCCTGGAAGCGACCGGGGTAGGGCCCGGTGCCGTGCTGGTGCTCGCGCTTCCACTTCTTGTTGCGGGGCATGTTCGAGAAGTCGGAGATGTATGCGGCGCCGTCCTTACTCGTCCAGGAGACGGCGTTCCCGACCTCGGTCTTGCCCGGCTTCGGATCCTGGCCGGCGATGGCCGGCACCGTACCGATCGCGGCCACGACCACCACCAGGGCGGTCGCCCCAACGACCCGTTTCTTGGTCAGCACGCCTTGCCACTCCCCTGTCGTATGGCTTGTGTTTGCCGTCCACGCCGAGTCGGCGCAGGTAACAGGGTGCAGTCGGTCGTTTGTGTGAATCTTAATGACACGTCAAGTTCAAACAGTTTCACCACTTAGTGTCATGTTTCGTGACGGACAGGAAGAGTCTGCTGTTCAGAGCGGGTTTCGTGGGTGGTCATCAGCCGGTCACTACGCCCCTTTTGTTCCCATGCCTCAGGGGGGCATCCGTGCAGGACAGCACGGATATTCGCAGGTCATCGGCCTGTTTTTACGACCACACAGCGTGGCGGACAGCGTGGGTACGACGAGCGCCGAGATCGAAGCCGACATCAAATAGTGCAAACCTGACGTCGTCCACCATTGCGGTGGGTTCACACCGCCGCGCCGGACCGCGAGGGCTGTGTTAGACCTGCCCCATGCCTGGTGATCCGAATGACGAAGTGCTGCCCGCCCGCGCCGACCAGGTACCCGCCCACGCCGCCCTGCGCATCCCGCTGGAGCAGACCGGCGAGGACGCGGGCAGCGAGAGCACCCTCACCGTCGCCATCGCCTTCGTCGCGAATTTCCTCATCGCCATTGCCAAGTCGGTGGCCGCGGTGCTCACCGGATCGGCCTCGCTGGTGGCCGAGGCGGCGCACTCCTGGGCCGACACCGGCAACGAGATCTTCCTGGTGATCGCCAACCGGCGCTCCCGCCGGGCGCCCGACGCCACGCACCCGCACGGCTTCGGCCGCGAGGCCTACGTCTGGTCGATGTTCGCCGCCCTGGGGCTGTTCATCGCCGGCGCCGCGGTCTCGGTGACCCACGGCGTGCAGGAGCTGATCAACGGCGAGGAGGCCGGCGACTTCGTCATCGGCTACGTGGTGCTGGCGGTCTCGTTCCTGCTGGAGGGCGCGTCGTTCCTGCAATCGCTGCGGCAGGCCCGGCCGGAGGCGGCATCGATGCAGCGCGACGTGTTCGAGCACGTGCTGGAGACCTCCGACCCGACGTTACGCGCGGTGTTCTTCGAGGACTCGGCCGCGCTGATCGGCATCCTGCTGGCCGGCGCCGGTCTGGCGCTGCACCAGATCACCGGCTCCCCGGTGCCCGACGCGATCGGCTCGATCCTGGTCGGCCTGGTGCTCGGCGTGGTGGCGATCGTGCTGATCCAGCGCAACCGCAGCTTCCTGATCGGCCAGGAGGCCGACCCGCGGGTGCGCTCCGAGGTGATCCGCGCCCTGCTGGAACTGCCCGAGGTCAACCGCATCACCTACCTGCGGATCGAGATCATCGGGCCGAAGATGGTCACCATCGTCGGCGACGTGGACCTCAGCGGCGACGACGCCGAGTCGCACGTGGCGGTGCGGCTGCGCGCCCTGGAAGCCCGGATCAGTGCCTCCCCGGCCGTGGTCGGCGCGGTGCTCAGCCTCTCCTCCCCCGACGAGAAGTCCCTCGTGCCGTAAGCGCGCGGATCGGCGGCCTCCTCTGGATCTCCTCAGTTCGGGTGGCGGCCGCCGCAGCCCGGGGTTACTACTTATTCACTTAGAACAGCATTCTGATAACCCCGGTCACGGGCGAGGGGGCGCCACGGACGACGGCGTCGTGCCATGCCCAGGCCACGGCTGGAAGGTGCCTGCGATGGCCCTGACCTCACGCCCGGGCGGGGACGGAGTGGGCTCACGCCTGCTCGCCCGCCGCTCCCTCGACAGTCTCGTCGCCGAACCCGCCGACGGCGAGGCCCAACTGAAACGAGCGGTCGGAGCCACCCAGCTGACTGCCCTGGGCATCGGTGGCACCATCGGCACCGGCATCTTCGTGGTGATCGGCGAGGGCACCTCGCTGGCCGGGCCGGCGGTCGTGCTCTCGTTCGTGCTGGCCGCGGTGGCCTGCATGTTCTCCGCCCTGTCGTACGCCGAGCTGGCCTCCAGCATCCCGGTCTCGGGCAGCGCCTACACCTACTCCTACGCCACGCTCGGCGAGCTGGTGGCCTGGATCATCGGCTGGGACCTGATTCTGGAGTACGGCGTCTCGGTGGCCGGCATCGCGGTCGGCTGGGGCGGCAATCTGAATGCCTTCCTCGACAACGCCTTCGGCTGGGAACTGCCCGACGCGATCGCGAAATCCCCCGAGGACGGGGGCATCTTCAACCTGCCCGCGGTGTTCATCGTGCTCGCGATCACCCTGGTGCTGGTGCTCGGCGTGCGCGAGAGCGCCCGGGTCAACCTGGTGATGGTCGGCATCAAGCTGGCCATCCTGGTCTTCTTCATCATCATCGCGTTCGCCAACTTCAGCAGCGGCAACCTCACCCCGTTCGCCCCGGAGGGCAGGGACGGCGTGGTCAGCGCGGCGGCGGTGATCTTCTTCGCGTTCATCGGGTTCGACGCGATCAGCACCGGCAGCGAGGAGGCGCGTAACCCCAAGAAAGACCTGCCCATCGCCATTCTCGCCTCGCTGGCCATCTGCACGATCTTCTACGTGCTGGTCTCGCTCGGCGCGGTCGGCCTGGCCAGCACCGAGCAGCTGTCCGGCAGCGACGCCCCGCTGGCCGCGGCCCTCGACGAGGGTGCGGGCATCACCTGGGCCGCGGCACTGCTGTCGTTCGGCGCCCTGGTCGCCATCACCAGCGTCTGCCTGGTGATCCTGTTCGGCCAGACCCGGATCTTCTACGCGATGTGCCGGGACGGCCTGCTGCCGCCCCGCCTGGCCCGGATCAGCCCGCGGTTCGGCACCCCGGCCCGGCTCACCGTCATCCTCGGGTTCCTGGTCGCCCTGCTGGCCGCCCTGGTGCCGCTGAGCGAGATCGTCAAGCTGGTCAACATCGGCACGCTGTTCGCGTTCATCCTGGTCAACGCCGGGGTGATCGTGCTGAAGTACGCCCGGCCGGACTTCCCCCGCTCGTACCGGGTGCCGCTCAACCCGCTGCTGCCGCTGATCGGCATCGCCTTCGCGATCTACCTGATGGCCGATCTGCCGGGCGAGACCTGGCTGCGCTTCCTGATCTGGCTGGTGTTCGGCCTGGTGATCTACGGCGCCTACGGTTACCGCAACTCCCGGTTGCGCCGTGAGCCGGAGAACGTGGCCTGACCGACAAAAAATGGTGGACGGCGAGAGCTTTCGAAAGCTCCCCGCCGTCCACCATTTCGGGCCTAGAAAACGATCACGCCCCGGACGTTCTTGCCCGCGTGCATGTCTTCGTAGGCCTGAGCCACCTGGTCGAGCGAGTACTCCCGGGTGATCAGCTCCGCCAGCTTCAGGTCGCCGGAACGGTACAGCCGCAGCAGTTTCGGGATGTCGTGGCGCGGATTCGACTCGCCGAACAGCGAGCCCTGGAGCCGTTTCTGCATGAGCGTCAGGTCGCCGAGGGCGATCGGGGCACCCACCGAGGTGATGTCGCCGAGCGCGGTGACCACCACCGTGCCGGCCTTCCGGATCGAGGCCAGCGCCTGGGCCACGTGATCCCCGGTGAGCAGGCCGACGGTGACGATCGTCGAGTCGGCGCCCTGCCCGTTGGTCAGCGAGCGGGCGAGGTCGGCGGCCTCCTCGATGCTCCCGAGCGCGTGCGTGGCGCCGAGGGTGCGTGCCGCCTCCTGCTTGAACTGCACCGGGTCGACGGCGATCACCGTGCGGGCACCGGCGAACCTGGCTCCCTGCACGGCATTCGCGCCGATACCACCCACCCCCATGACGATCACCACGTCGCCGGTGCGCACGTTCGCCGACCGGGTGGCCGACCCCCAGCCGGTCGGCACGCCACAGCTGACCAGGGCGGCCAGCTTGAGCGGGATGTCCCGGTCGATCTTCACCACGGAGTCCACCGAGGCGGTGGTCAGCTCGGCGAACGTGGAGACGCCGCACTGCTGACCCACCGGCTTGCCGTTCTCGGACATCCGGAAGCTCGACGGGTCGTCCGCCCGGGCACCGGTGAGCAGCGAGGCGCCCAGGTCGCAGAGGTTGCTCATGCCGCGGGCGCAGAACTCGCACCGGCCACAGGCCGGCAGGAACGAGAACACGACGTGGTCGCCGACCTCGAAGCCGCCGGTGTGCGGACCCACGGCGGTGATCACCCCGGCGCCCTCGTGTCCGCCCGCGTACGGATGCACCGCCACCGGCACGTCACCCGTGGCCACATGGTCGTCGGAGTGGCACAGGCCGGCGGCGGCGAGCTTGACGGTGACCTCGTCCCGCCGCGGCTCGTCGAGCTCGACCGTGGCCGTCTCGAAGGTTCCCGGGGAGCTGCGGACCAGGGAGACACGCGTGGTGATGGACATCGTCGGGTCCTTTCGTCGGCGACCTCGGTGTCCGGCCAGCTTCCCCGGTACCCCCGGGTATGGCTCGCCCCCGCGCGCGCCGGTCTCCTCTCGAAACACTGTTCCGGAAGGGCTTTCGGGGGTTTTCGCCCGGATCCGCCCACCCGGCGCCCGGATCCGGGACGGTCGTGAGATTCTGGGCCGGTGACCAGTGCCGCGCCGCCCGGGCCCGCCTCCCCCCGCCGTCGCGGACGGCCCGGGTACGACCAGGCCACGGTGCTGCGCACCGCTGTGGACCTGTTCAACCGCAGGGGTTACGACGCCACCAGCATGGGCGACCTGGCCCGGGAGCTGGGCCTCACCAAGGCCGCCATCTACCACCACGTCGACGGCAAGGAGCAGCTGCTGTCGGCCGCCGTGGACGCCGCTCTCGACGAGCTCACCGCCGTGGTCACCGAGGCTGCACTACCGGTTCCCGGGGTGAGTGCGCACCAGCGGCTGCGCACCGCGGTGCGGCGCAGCGTCGAGGTGCTGATCGCGCACCGGCCCAGTGTGACGCTGCTGCTGCGGGTGCGGGGCAACAGCGAGGTGGAACTGGCCGCCCTGCACCGTCGCCGCCGGCTCGACGAGCAACTCGCCGAGCTGGTGCGAGAGGCCGTGCAGGAGGGGTCGTTGCGAGCCGACCTGCCGCCCGGCCTGGTCAGCCGGCTGCTCTTCGGCATGGTCAACTCGCTGACCGAGTGGTACGACCCGGAGGGCCCCGACGACCCGGCCACCGTCGCCGACGCCCTCACCAGCCTGGCCTTCGACGGGCTCAGCCGGCCGGGCGCGTGATCGGCCACGCGTAGAATCCCCGCCCGCTCTTGCGCCCCAGATGCCCCTGGGTCACCAGATCCCGCAGCAGGAGCGGGGGTTCGAAGCGCGGGCCGAGCTCGTGGGCCAGGTGCTCGGCGATCGCCAGCCGCACGTCCAGCCCGACGATGTCGGTGGTGCGCAGCGGCCCGGCCGGATGCCGGTAGCCGAGAGTCATGGCGGTGTCGATGTCCTCGGCCGTGCCCACACCCTGTTCCAGCATGCGGATCGCCTCCAGGGCCAGCGCCACCCCGAGCCGGCTGCTGGCGAATCCCGGCGAGTCGGTCACCGTGATCGCCGTCCTGCCCAGTGCCGCAACCCATTCCCGGGCCCGGGCGGCCAGGCCGGCGCCGGTGCTGTCGGCCACCACGATCTCGACCAGGGCGCTCACCGGCACCGGGTTGAAGAAGTGCAGCCCGACCAGGCGCTCCGGCCGGGCCAGCGCAGCGGCCAGCACACCGACCGGCAGGCTGCTGGTGTTCGTGGCGAGAACCGCTCCCGGAGCGTGCTTCTCGGCCGTCAGCAGCACCTGGGTCTTGAGCTCCAGCCGCTCCGGCACGGCCTCCACCACCAGCCCGCTGCCGGCCAGGGCGGCCGGGTCGGTGGTGACGAGCAGCCGGCCCAGCGCCTCCTCCACCCCCGGCACGCCGCGCTCGGCCGCCTTCGCCAGACTCCTGTGAACCCTGGCGCGGGCGCCGTGCACCTGTTGCACGTCGCTCTCCACCACGGTCACCCGCGCGCCGGCCAGCAGGAAGACGTGCGCGATGCCGGCGCCCATCCGTCCCCCGCCGTAGACCCCGACGCGCTCCGGAACCCCGCTCACGACCGCCCCGCCCGGCGTTCCAGGAAAGCCGTCATCCGGGCCTGTTTCTCCTCGGTCTCGAACAGCACGGCCTGGGCCACGTCGTCGATCACCGGGTGCGCGCCGCGCGGCGCGTGCATCACGGTCTTGGTCAGGCGCACCGCCAGCGGCGCCTGCGCGGCGATCCGGTCGGCCCAGCGGTGCCCGGCAGGTTCCAGCTCCGCGGGCTCCACCACCTCGTTCAGCAGCCGGGCCGCACGTGCCTCGTCGGCCCCGAGAACCCTTCCGGCCAGCAGGATCTCCTTGGCCAGCGGCTCACCCACCAGTTCGCGCAGCCGCCACGACGCCCCGGCCGCGGCCAGGATGCCCAGGCCGGTCTCCGGGTTGCCGATCCGGGCGGCCGGGGTGCCGATCCGGAAGTCGCAGGCGTAGGCCAGTTCCGCGCCCCCACCCAGGGCATGGCCGTCGACCAGGCCGATCGTCGGCATCGGCAGACGGTGCACCCGGTCGAACACGCTCGAGTTGATGCCCAGCAGCGCGGCGTCCCGACGGCGCTCCCGCAGCTCGGCGATGTCGGCGCCGGCCGCGAAGGTGCCGCCCTCGCCGATGATCAGCACGATCCGCGGGGCCGCCTCCACCTCGGCGCAGGCCGCGTGCAGGGCGGAAACCAGTTCGCGGTCGACGGCGTTGCGCCGCTCCGGCCGGTTCAGGCGCCAGACCACCCGGTCCGCGCTCTCCTGCACGATCAGCGGCGCCCTCATGACCGTTCCACCAGCAGCGCGCTGCCCTGTCCGACCCCGACGCACATCGTGGCCAGCCCCCGGCGGGCGCCGATGCGGCCCATCCGGCCCAGCAGCGTGACCAGGATCCGGGCGCCACTCGCACCGAGCGGGTGACCGAGCGCGATCGCCCCGCCGCTGCTGTTCACCGTGTCCGGGTCCAGCCCGAGATCCCCGATGCAGGCCAGACTCTGCGCCGCGAATGCCTCGTTCAGCTCCACCGCGTCCAGGTCGTCCACGCCCCAGCCCACCCGCTCCAGCGCCTTGTGGGTGGCCGGGACCGGGCCGATGCCCATGATCCGCGGCGGCACCCCGGCGCTGGCCGAGGCGACCAGGCGGGCCAGCGGGATCAGCCCGTGCCGTCGCAGTACCTGCTCGCTCACCACCACCACGGCCGCCGCACCGTCGTTCAGCGAACTCGAGTTGCCCGCCGTGATCACCCCGTCCGGGCCGGTGACCGGCCGCAGCCGGGCCAGCCGCTGCGCGCTCGTGTCGGCGCGCGGCCCCTCGTCCACCTCCACCACACCGTCATCCACCGGCACCCCGACGATCTCCCCGGCGAACAGCCCGTCCTTGATCGCCGCCAGAGCCCGTTCGTGCGACCGCAACGCGAAGGCGTCCAGTTCGTCCCGGTCCAGATGCCATTCCCGGGCCACGTTCTCGGCGGTCTGCGGCATGCCCACCGTGGTCGCGGCGTCGAATCGGGGGTTGGTGAAACGCCATCCGATCGACGTATCGAACACCCGGCCCGGTCTGCCGAACGCCCTGGCCGGTTTCTCCATCACCCACGGTGCGCGGGTCATCGACTCCACGCCACCGGCCACCACCACCTCGGCGTCCCCGGCGGCGATCATGGCCCGCGCCGTGGACACCGCGGTGAGACCACTGGCGCACAGCCGGTTCACGGTGAAGCCCGGCACCGACTCCGGAAGGCCGGCCAGCAGCGCGCAGATCCGGGCCACGTTGCGGTTGTCCTCACCGGCCTGGTTGGCCGCGCCGAGAATCACCTCGTCCACGGTGGCCGGATCCACTCCGGAGCGGGCCACGGCCTCCCGCACCACCAGCGCGGCCAGGTCGTCGGGCCGCACCCCGGACAGCGCACCGGCGTGCCGGCCGATCGGGGTGCGCACACCCGCGACGACGAAGGCTTCGGTCATCGGAACCACCCTTGCTGGAATCAGGCGTCGTAGTCGACGGTCACGGACCCGGACAGCGGATAGGTCTGGCAGGTGAGCACGAAACCGGCTGCCACCTCAGCGGGTTCCAGGGCGTAGTTGCGGCGCATGTCCACCTCGCCACCGCGGACCCTGGCCCGGCAGGTGCCGCACACGCCACCCCGGCAGGCGAACGGCATTCCGGCGCGGCCGGTCTGGGCGCCGTCCAGGATCGTGGTCTCCCGCGAAACGGTGGCGGTGGTGGCGAGACCGTCCAGCACGGTGGTGAGTTCGGTGGTGGGTTCTGTGGTGGCGTCCAGCACGCCCGCTGCACCGGACCGCCGGAGCGGTGGCGGTGGCGGGGCGTCCACGTGGAACAGTTCCGCGTGGATCCTGCCGTCGGGCACCCCGAGTTCGGCGAGCACCGCCCGGGCGTCTTCGACGAGCCGGAGCGGCCCGCACAGCCAGACCTGGTCGAAGGTCTCGACCGGCACCAGCGCGGTCAGCAGCCGGCGCACCCGGCCGGCGTCCAGGCGGCCGGAGAACAGCTCCACCTCGCGGGGCTCGCGGGAGAGCACGTGCACCAGCTGGAATCTCGGCCCGTAACGGTTCTTCAGGTCGCCCAGCTCCTCGGCGAACATCACCGAATGGCTGCTGCGGTTGCCGTAGAGCACCGACACCTGAGACTTCTCGTTCTCCAGCACGGTGGAGGCGACCGAGAGAACCGGCGTGATGCCGGATCCGGCGGCGATGCACAGGTGCCGCTCGCCGCCCCGCGGATCGGCACGCCACGCACCGGCGGGCGCCGACACCTCGATCTCGTCGCCGGGCCGCACCTGCCGCACCAGCCAGGTGGAGAACAGCCCGTCCGGGATCTCACGCACACCGATCCGCGGCGGCCGGCCCACCGGGGCGCAGATCGAGTACGAGCGGCGGTGTTCCACCCCGTCGACCACACGCCGCAGGGTGAGCGACTGACCGGCCCGGAAGGCGTACACCCGGCGCAGACCCGGCGGCACGTCGAAGGTGATGGCGGTGGCGTCGTCGCACAGCCGGTCGACGGCGCGCACCCGCAGCCGGTGAAATCCCGCACGGGTGCTCTCCGGAACCAGGAGCGTCATCAGATCTCTTTCACGTGCTCAAAGGGTTCGAGGCAGTCGTCGCAGCGGTAGAGTGCGGTGCAGGCGGTGGCGCCGAACTCCGCGGTGAGCGCGGTGTTCCGCGATCCGCACCGGGGGCAGGTGAGGTGGCGGCGGGTGGGACCCAGGGTCAGAACCGGAGCCCGACGCACCGCCCCGGGTGCCGACAGCCCGTGCGCGGCCAGCGCCCGGCGGCCCCGCGCACTGATCCAGTCGCTCGACCACGGCGGATCCAGCACCACGCGCACCTCGACCCGGGCGAAACCGGCGTCGTTCAGCCGGTGCACGAGGTCGTCACGCATGGTGGCCATCGCCGGGCAACCGAGATAGGTCGGGGTGATCCGGGCCACGACCGTCTCGGGTTCACCCGCTCGCTCGGCTTCCAGGGAGCCTTCCAGATCTACGGACCGCAGCACGCCGAGGTCTTCCAGCGTGAGCATGGGCATCTCCGGATCGGTGACGCCGGCGGCCACCTCGCGCGCCAGGGCCAGCCGAACCGCACGCGAGACCACGCCTCCGTCCAAGCCCCCGTCCCGGGCCCAGCCCGGGTTCACCATCGCCCCTTCGGATGGGCCCGGGCCACCACCTGCATCTCGGCCAGCAGCCGGCCGAGATCCTCGGTGTGCATCCCGTCCCGGCCACCGGGCCCCCGAATCCCCTTTCCCACAGGGTGTTCCACCCCGGCTGCCACGAACACCTGGTTCAGCACGGCGTCCGCCGCCTCCGCGCAGGACGACCGGTCCACCGCCACACCCGGCAGCGCCACCTCGACCGGGTGCGAGGCGACCAGCTCGGGCTGGTGCAGCCACAGCTCACCGAGCGCGGCCAGCAGCCGGCGACGTGAGGTGTCCGTGCCGCGGGCCAGCACCACGAACCACCGGCCGGCCCAGTCACGGTGGTACGAAATCTCTTTCACCCCGCGGGCGGCCACCGCCGCCAGCACCTGGTCGCGGCTGCCGCGCAATCGGTCGAGCAGTTCCAGCCGGGCCACCGAGAACAGCAGCAATCGCACCACCACGTGGGCGAAGTCGCCGTTCGCCACCTCGGCCAGCCGCACGTTGCGGAACTCGTGGGCCTCGCGGAAGAACGCCAGAGCGTCTTCCGGCGGCACCGGCGAACCGGCCGGCAGCCGCGGCACCAGCTCCGGCGCGGCCGCCGCCGCCCGGGCCAGCAGCAGCCGGGCCTGGCCGAGCAGGTCCAGCGCCAGGTTGGCCAGGGCCACGTCGTCCTCCATCTCGGGTGCCCGGCTGCACCACTCGGCCAGACGCTGCGACAGGATCAGCGCGTCGTCCGCGAGTCCCAGGCAGTAGAGCGCCAGTTCGCCGGCGTCCACGCCGTCCGGCACCGTCGTGTCCACCCCGGCCAGCGGGTCCTCGAAGTCGGTGCCGAAGGCCCACTGCGACGAGTCCGCGCCCAGACCCTGCACGTCGTCCATACCCGGGCTCCTCACAGGTGCGGGACGCCGTCCGGGACGGCGTAGAAGGTCGGGTGCCGATACACCTTGTCGCCGCTCGGGGCGAACAGGCTGTCCTTCTCGTCCGGGCTGGACGCGGTGATCGCGTCGGCGCGCACCACCCACAGGCTCACGCCCTCGTTGCGGCGGGTGTACACGTCGCGGGCGTTGCGCAGGGCCATCGTGTCGTCGGCGGCGTGCAGTGATCCCACATGCACGTGGTTCAGACCGCGCTTGCCGCGCACGAACACCTCGTACAGCGGCCACTCCCGGCGGTCAGTCATGCTCCGGCCCCTCGTGCGCGGCGAAGGCCGACGCGGCCTCCCGCACCCACGCGCCCTCCTGATGAGCCCGGCGTCGATGAGCGAGACGCTGGGCATTGCAGGGGCCTTCGCCGCGGATCACCGCGGAGAGCTCGTCCCAGTCCGGCTCCCCGAAGTCGTGGTGACCGCGTCCCTCGTTCCACCGCAGTTCCGGGTCGGGCAGCGTCACCCCGAGAACGGCGGCCTGCGGCACGGTCATGTCGACGAACCTCTGCCGCAGCTCGTCGTTCGAGGTACGTTTGATGCCCCAGGCCATCGACCGCTCGCTGTTCGGCGAGGAGACGTCGGGCGGGCCGAACATCATCAGACTCGGCCACCAGAACCGGTTCACCGACTCCTGCACCATCTCCCGCTGCTCCGGGGTGCCCGCCATCATCGTGGTCAGCAGCTCGTAGCCCTGCCGCTGGTGGAACGACTCCTCCTTGCAGATGCGGATCATCGCCCGGCCGTAGGGCCCGTAGGAGGTGCGGCACAGCGGCACCTGGTTGCAGATGGCCGCACCGTCGACCAGCCAGCCGATCGTGCCCACGTCGGCGTAGCTGAGCGTGGGGTAGTTGAAGACGGACGAGTACTTCTGCCGGCCGGTGAGCAGGTGGCGCACCAGCTCGTCGCGGGACACCCCGAGGGTCTCGGCCGCGGAGTACAGATACAGCCCGTGCCCGGCCTCGTCCTGCACCTTGGCCAGCAGAATCGCCTTGCGGCGCAGTGAGGGGGCCCGGCCGATCCAGTTGCCCTCCGGCTGCATGCCGATGATCTCGGAGTGCGCGTGCTGGGCGATCTGGCGCACCAGCGTGCTGCGGTAGGCCTCGGGCATCCAGTCGCGCGGTTCGATCCGGTCGTGCCGCGCGATCACCGCGTCGAAGTGATCCCGCAGACCGTCCTGCGCCGACGTCGTCGTCATCCTCGCCTCCGCCCGCGATCATTTACTTACCGATCGGTCTGTATTAACGTGACACGAGTCGGGCCGGAGCGCAATCCCTGGGATGTCGAGAGGAACCGACGTGACCACACTGCTGGAGAGCTACGTCGCCGGGCGCTGGTTCAGGTCGGCGGACGACGGGGAGCCCCTGCTCGACGCGGCCACCGGCGACGAGGTCGCCCGCATCTCCGCCCGAGGCCTCGACTACGCCGCGCTGGTGCACCACGCACGCACGGTCGGTGGCCCGGCGGTGCGGGCTCTCACCTTTCACCAGCGGGCCAAGCTGCTCAAGGCGCTGGCGCTGCACCTGGGCGAGCACAAGCCGGAGCTCTACGACCTGAGCCTGCGCACCGGCGCCACCACCCGCGACACCTGGGTCGACGTGGACGGCGGCATCGGCACCCTGTTCAGCTACGCGAGCAAGGGCGTGCGCGAGCTGCCGAACGACACCATCGCGTTCGACGGAGCGCTCGAACCTCTCGGCCGGCAGGGAACTTTCGTCGGTCAGCACGTGTACACCTCGCGACCGGGCGTCACCGTGCAGATCAACGCCTTCAACTTCCCGGTCTGGGGCATGCTGGAGAAGCTCGCGCCGGCCTTCCTGGCCGGGCTGCCCTCGATCGTGAAACCGGCCGGCCAGACGGCCTATCTCACCGAGCGGGCGGTGCGCGTCATCATCGACTCGGGCATCCTGCCACCGGGCGCGCTCCAGCTCGTCTCCGGCGGAGCGGGCAGCCTGCTCGACGAGCTGGGCGTGCACGACTCGGTCGCGTTCACCGGATCCGCCCACACCGCGGGCATTCTGCGCCGTCATCCGAACGTTCTCGACGGCGGCGTGCACCTGGGCGTCGAGGCGGACTCGCTGAACTGCTCGGTGCTCGGTCCCGACGTGCACCCCGAAGATCCGGAGTTCGACCTGTTCGTCAAGGGTGTGGTCACCGAGATGACGGTCAAGGCCGGGCAGAAGTGCACGGCCGTCCGACGGGTGATCGTGCCGGAGGCGTTGGCCGGCCGGGTCACCGAGGCCCTGGCCGCCCGCCTGGCCCGGATCCGGGTCGGCGACCCACGCGACCCGGACGTCCGGATGGGCGCCCTGGCCAGTCTCGCCCAGCGCGACGAGGTGCGAAAGGCCGTGGAGGCGCTGCGTTCCGGGGCGGACCTGGTGTTCGGTGACCCGGCCGGGTCACCGGCGGACGTGGACGCGCGGCGCGGCGCCTTCCTCTCCCCGATCCTGTTGCGCGCCCACCCGGGTGCCGGGCAGCCCCACGACGTGGAACCCTTCGGCCCGGTCAGCACCGTCATGTCCTACGAAACCCTGGACCAGGCCGTCACTCTCGCCGCCCGGGGCCGGGGCAGCCTGGTCGGCTCGGTGATCACCCACGACCCGGCCGTGGCCCGCCACCTGGTGCTCAGCCTGGCGCCCTGGCACGGCCGCATCCTGGTGCTGGACCGGGACGACGCCGGGGAGTCCACCGGGCACGGCTCCCCGCTGCCGACGCTGGTACACGGCGGACCGGGCCGGGCCGGCGGGGGCGAGGAACTCGGCGGAATCCGCGGCGTGCTCGGCCACATGCAGCGCACCGCCGTTCAGGCATCTCCCCACCTACTCACCGCTGTCACCGGCCGATGGACCACCGGCGCCCGGCGCGACGTGCCCCCGCA
Source organism: Kineosporia corallincola (assembly GCF_018499875.1). Classification (GTDB taxonomy): domain Bacteria; phylum Actinomycetota; class Actinomycetes; order Actinomycetales; family Kineosporiaceae; genus Kineosporia; species Kineosporia corallincola. The sequence continues at coordinate 346,485 of NZ_JAHBAY010000006.1, forward strand.
GCACCCCTTCCGCCTGTCGCTGACCGAGCTGGAGATCGGTCACACCGTCGAAACCGCCTCGCGCACGGTCACCCTCGACGACATCGCGCACTTCGCCGATTTCACCGGCGACCGGTTCTACGCCCACACCGACGAGGCCTCCGCCACCCGCAACCCGTTGTTCGGCGGCATCGTGGCACACGGCTACCTGGTGGTGTCGCTGGCCGCGGGGCTGTTCGTCGACCCGGCACCCGGGCCGGTGCTGGCCAACTTCGGGGTGGACGGCCTGCGGTTCCTCTCCCCGGTGAGGCCCGGTGACAGCATCTCGGTGCTGCTGACCGTCAAGCAGGTCACGCCGCGGATCAACGCCGACTACGGCGAGGTGCGCTGGGACGCGCTCGTGCGCAACCAGAACGGCGACGCGGTGGCCACCTACGACGTGCTCACCCTGGTGGCGAAAAGCCGATGATCCGGCTGGAGCAGGACGGCGCGGTCGCCGTCATCACCCTGGACCGCCCCCGGCGCCGCAACGCGCTCGACGCCACCACGAAGACAGCGCTGCGCGCGGCGCTCGAAAAGGTCTCGGCGGCAACCAGTGTTCGGGCGGTGCTGCTGACCGGCGCCGGCGGGTCGTTCTGCGGCGGGCAGGACCTGGCCGAGCACGCCGAGACGCTGAGGCCCGGCACGGCCGAAACACACACCTTGGCAGCCGCTCGGGCCTTCGCCACGGTGGAGGCCGACTACGCCCCGATCGTCACCGCCCTGCTGACCATGCCCAAGCCGGTGGTCGCGGCGGTCGAGGGCACCTGCGTGGGTGCCGGGCTGGCCCTGGCGCTGGCCTGCGACCTGCGGGTGTTCGCCGACGACGCGGTGCTGGCCACGGCCTTCACCGCGATCGGACTGACCTGCGACACCGGGCTCTCCCTGACCCTCACCCGCTCGGTCGGCGAAACCCGGGCGAAAGAGCTTATCCTGCTGGGCGAATCGTTCACCCCGGCCCAGGCGGTCGGCTGGGGCATGGCCGGCCGGGTGGTGAAGGCCGCCGAAACCTTGCACACAGCAACCCAGCTCGCCCAGCGCATGGCCCAGGGCCCGACCCTGGCCTACGCCGAGTCCAAGCGGCTGATCGGCAGCTCCGCCCTGGCCACGATCCTTCACGACGAGGCGCTGGCACAGACCCGGCTCGGCGCCACCGCCGACCACCGGCAGGCGGTGGAGGCGTTCCTGGCTCGTCGTCGTCCCCTGTTTGAGGGTCACTGAAATCAGCACCGAGCGAGAGGGCTCACCACGGTCCGCTCAACACGCCCACTAGATGTAGTTGTCGCGAGCACCCCTCACTACGGCATATGGTGCTCTCTGTTGCTGGTTCGCCCTGCCACCCAGGCAGGGCGTCGCAAGAGGGAACCCGGTGCGACTCCGGGACTGCCCCGCAGCGGTGAGCGGGAACGACCGCCGTCATGAGCACTGGGCGTGCACACGCCTGGGAAGCGACGGCCAGTAGACCGCCGGGCACCCACGGTGCCCGGAGTGCCCGCGAGTCCGAAGACCTGCCAGTGATGCGCGTGTCCTCGGGCACGCGTGTCCGGATGCCGCGTGGGACGGGATCGGGATGACGCCGGTGCCGTACGTGCCCGGTCGTTCACCCCGAGAGAACTCCCGTGTGGCCTGTGTCTTGAGGATCGGGATGTGTGGCATGACTATCACCGTTTACAGCAAGCCTTCCTGCGTGCAGTGTGACGCGACCCATCGCGCCCTGAAGAAGACCGACCTGGACTACCGGGTCGTCGACATCACCGTGGACCTGGACGCCCGGGAACACGTGCTGTCACTGGGCTATCAGCAGGCCCCGGTCGTGGTGGCCGGCGACGAGCACTGGTCGGGCTATCGTCCCGACCGGATCCGTGCCCTCACCGCACAGGTCACCCAGTCGGCCTGACCAGGTGACCTCGCTGGTCTACTTCTCCAGCGCCTCCGGCAACACCCACCGCTTCGTGCGCAAACTCGGCCTGCCGGCCGAGCGCATCCCGTTGCGCCCCACCGAGCCCTTCCTGCGCGTGAACGATCCGTACGTGCTGGTGGCGCCCACCTACGGGGGCGGCAACGAGGGCGGTGCGGTGCCCCGGCAGGTGGTGCGGTTTCTCAACGACGAGCACAACCGGTCGCTGATCCGCGGGGTGATCGCGGCCGGCAACACCAACTTCGGCAGTGCCTACGGCATCGCCGGAGACATTATTGCGGCGAAATGCCAGGTGCCGTACCTGTTCGCCTTCGAACTCATGGGAACGAGCGACGACGTGCAGCGCGTCCTCGAGGGATTGGAACGATTTTGGCGGCGACAGCCAGTGTGACGGACGTGCTGGATTACCATTCGCTCAACGCGATGCTCAACCTGTACGGACCGGACGGCGAGATCCAGTTCGACCGGGACCGCGAGGCGGCCCGGCAGTTCTTCCTCCAGCACGTCAACCAGAACACGGTGTTCTTCCACGATCTGGAGGAGAAACTCGCCTATCTGGTCGAGAACCACTACTACGAGCGCGAGGTGCTCGACCGGTACCGCCCGGAGTTCGTCAAACAGCTCTACCAGCACGCCTATTCAAAGAAGTTCCGGTTCCCGACGTTTCTCGGGGCGTTCAAGTTCTACACCTCGTACACCCTGAAGACCTTCGACGGAAAGCGTTACCTGGAACGTTTCGAGGACCGGGTGTCGATGGTCGCGCTCACCCTGGCCGACGGTGACGAGGCGTTCGCCCTCCAGCTGCTCGACGAGATCATCTCCGGCCGTTTCCAGCCGGCCACGCCGACCTTCCTGAACCTCGGCAAGGCGCAGCGCGGCGAGGCCGTCTCGTGCTTCCTGCTGCGCATCGAAGACAACATGGAATCCATTGCCCGGGGCATCAATTCCGCACTCCAGCTGTCCAAGCGCGGCGGCGGGGTGGCCCTGCTGCTGTCGAACATCCGGGAGCACGGCGCCCCGATCAAGCACATCGAGAACCAGTCGTCCGGCGTCATCCCGGTGATGAAACTGCTGGAGGACTCCTTCTCGTACGCGAACCAGCTGGGCGCCCGGCAGGGCGCGGGGGCGGTGTACCTGCACGCCCATCATCCGGACATCATGCAGTTCCTCGACACCAAGCGGGAGAACGCGGACGAGAAGATCCGGATCAAGACGCTCTCGCTGGGCGTGGTGATCCCGGACATCACGTTCGAGCTGGCCAAGAACAACGAGGACATGTACCTGTTCTCGCCGTACGACGTGGAACGCGTCTACGGGGTGCCGTTCGCCGACGTCCCGGTGTCGGAGAAGTACCGGGAAATGGTGGACGACGGGAACATCCGGAAGAAGAAGATCAACGCCCGCGACTTCTTCCAGACGCTGGCCGAGTTGCAGTTCGAGTCCGGTTATCCGTACCTGCTTTTCGAGGACACCGCGAACCGGGCCAACCCGATCCAGGGCCGGATCACGCACTCGAACCTGTGCTCGGAGATTCTCCAGGTCTCCACCCCGTCGACGTTCAACGCCGATCTGTCGTACGACCATGTCGGCCGCGACATCTCGTGCAACCTGGGGTCGCTGAACATCGCCATGACGATGGACTCCCCGGATTTCGGCCGCACCGTGGAGACCGCCGTCCGGGCTCTGACCGCGGTGTCCGACCGCACCTCGATCGAGTCGGTGCCCTCGGTGAAGCGAGCCAACGAGGGTGGGCACGCGATCGGGCTCGGCCAGATGAACCTGCACGGATACCTCGCCCGGGAACGCGTGTTCTACGGTTCCGACGAGGGTCTCGACTTCACCAACCTGTACTTCTACACGGTGGCCTACCACGCGATCCGGGCGTCGAACCGGCTGGCCGCCGAACGCGGGCAGAAGTTCCTGGGTTTCGAGAACTCGGCCTACGCCGACGGTTCGTATTTCGAGAAGTACGTCACGCAGCCCTGGAAGCCGCGCACCGCACGCGTCCACCAGCTCTTCGAGAAGGCCGGCGTCGCGATCCCGACCCAGGACGACTGGCGGGCGCTGGCCGCCTCGGTGCGTGAGCACGGCCTGTACAACCAGAACCTCCAGGCGGTGCCCCCGACCGGCTCGATCTCGTACATCAACAACTCCACCTCCTCGATCCACCCGATCGTCTCGAAGATCGAGATCCGCAAGGAGGGCAAGCTCGGCCGCGTGTACTACCCGGCGCCGTTCATGACGAACGACAACCTGGACTACTACCAGGACGCGTACGAGATCGGCCCGGAGAAGATCATCGACACCTACGCCGAGGCCACCCAGCACGTCGACCAAGGGCTCTCGCTGACGCTGTTCTTCAAGGACACGGCCACCACCCGCGACATCAACCGGGCGCAGATCTACGCCTGGCGCAAGGGAATCAAGACGCTGTACTACATCCGGCTGCGGCAGATGGCCCTGGAGGGCACCGAGGTCGAGGGCTGCGTCTCCTGCATGCTCTGAAAGGGCTTGAGAATCATGGTGAAACTGATCGATCGTGTCCAGGCGATCAACTGGAACCGGCTCCAGGACGAGAAGGATCTCGAGGTCTGGGACCGGCTCACCGGCAACTTCTGGCTGCCGGAGAAGGTGCCGCTGAGCAACGACATCCAGTCGTGGGCCACCCTGAGCGACACCGAGAAACAAATGACGACGCGGGTCTTCACCGGCCTGACGCTGCTCGACACGATCCAGGGCACGGTCGGCGCGGTGAGCCTGATCCCGGACTCGCTGACGCCGCACGAGGAGGCGGTGTACACCAACATCGCTTTCATGGAGTCGGTGCATGCCCGGTCGTACTCCTCGATCTTCTCCACGCTGATCTCCAGCCGGGAGATCGACGAGGCGTTCCGCTGGTCGGAGGAGAACCCGGCGCTCCAGCGCAAGGCGGAGATCGTGCTGGAGTTCTACCGGGGCGACGAGCCGCTCAAGCGCAAGGTCGCCAGCACCATGCTGGAGTCGTTCCTGTTCTACTCCGGCTTCTACGCCCCGATGTACTGGTCGAGCCGGGCCAAACTGACCAACACGGCCGACCTGATCCGGCTGATCATCCGGGACGAGGCGGTGCACGGCTACTACATCGGCTACAAGTTCCAGAAGGGCCTGGAGCTCGTCACCACCCAGGAGCGGAAAGACCTGAAGGACTACACCTTCTCGCTGTTGTTCGAGCTGTACGAGAACGAGGTGGAGTACACCCAGGACCTGTACGACCCGCTCGGCCTGACCGAGGACGTCAAGAAGTTCCTGCGCTACAACGCGAACAAGGCCCTGATGAACCTGGGCTACGAGGCGCTGTTCCCGAAGGACGAGACCGACGTGGATCCGGCGGTTCTGGCCGCCCTCTCGCCGAACGCCGACGAGAACCACGACTTCTTCTCGGGTTCCGGCTCGTCGTACGTGATCGGTAAGGCGGTCGACACGCAGGACGAGGACTGGGACTTCTGACGGCCGTGGCCGGCGTCGCGGACGCCGGCCACCCTCGGTCCGCGCTCTCTCAGTCCTCGCCGGTCGCCGGCCGGAAGTCGGCCAGCTGGTTCTGGAGGCCGTCAAAGATCGCCTCCAAGCCGAATTCGAAGCTCTGGTCAGGCGCCCTGGAGTAGTCCTCGTCGGTGACCACCGCCAGCCGGGCGCGCAGCCGGGGGAACTCCATCGCAATCTCTCCCTGGTGGGCCATCGCGTTGCTGATCAGCTGGTCGGCGTCGGTGCCCTCCCGGTTCAGTCGACGTCGCAACGACACCCCCGCCGCCTCACCGAGCGCGTTACCCAGGACGAAGGTGAACACCGTGGCAGCAGCCTGATCGGCCTGGGCCCCCACGAAACCGGCCTGCTCGTAGACATTCAGGGTGTGATCGTCGTGCCGGGCCTTGCCCCGGCCACCCATCAGGTGCGTGCCGAGGGCCTGCACCAGCCACGGATGCCGCACCATCATCTCGAACTCGGACCTTGCCATCAACATGCCGGCGGCCCGCCAGGAGTGCTCCTCCAGTGACGGCAGCTCGACCTCGTGCCAGACCTGATCGCCGGCCAGCTCAACCAGGTTGTCCTTGTTCTGGACGTGCCAGTAGACGGCCGTGGCGGCGGAGTTCAGCCGGTCGCCCAGCGTCCTCATGTTCAGCCCTTCCAGGCCCTCCGAGTCGAGGAGCTCGATCGCCGCCTGGACGATGCGCTCCCGCGTCAGCGCTTTGCGAGCCATCGGCTCAGGCTACCCGAACTTGCACATAGTTCAGGAACGGCCAGTTCCTGGCGTCGACGGTCCGGGGGCCCCGTCGACGACCCTCACTTCCTTCACCGGCCGCGCCCCGACATCGGCGCGCACAGCAGTCCGGACGCACCCCACGGGGCCACTCGAACATTGTTCAAGTTTTTTCTTGCACGCCGTTCAATTTCTCCTGCACACTGTTCAGGTCAGAACTTGAACGCTGTTCAGCGACTCCCCGGCGCTGGTTGCATCAACGACGGCGATCGTCTGACGCCCATCTCGACGACTTGATTGCGAGGGCACCATGACCGTGACCGCGAGCCGCCTGCCCCACGCCGAAAGTGGTGCCCGGCAGGCCATTCAGGTGCGGGGACTGCACAAGTCCTTCGGCGAGCAGGTGGTGCTCAACGGCATCGACCTGTCGATCCCCCAGGGCTCCGTGTTCTCGCTGCTCGGCCCCAACGGCGCCGGCAAGACCACGGTGGTCCGCATCCTGGCCACCCTGACCCCGCCGGACTCCGGCACCGTCCTGGTGGACGGCAACGACCTGGCCACGTCCCCCGGCGCCGTCCGCGGTTCCATCGGCGTCACCGGCCAGTTCTCCGCCGTGGACGGCTTTCTCACCGCGGAGGAGAACCTGTTGCTGATGGGCGACCTCTGGCACCTGCCCAAGCGGGAGTGCCGCAGCCGGGCACAGGAACTGCTGGAGCTGTTCGGCCTGACCGACACCGGGAAGAAGCCGGTGATGACCTTCTCCGGCGGGATGAAGCGCCGGCTCGACCTGGCGATGACCCTGGCCGGGTCGCCGCGCATCATCTTCCTCGACGAGCCCACCACCGGGCTCGACCCGCGCAGCCGGCGCAACATGTGGGAGCTGATCGAGCGTCTGGTGCACGACCAGGCGGTCACCATCTTCCTCACCACCCAGTACCTCGAGGAGGCCGACCGGCTGGCCGACCAGATCGCCGTGCTGGACGGCGGGCGGATCGTCGCCCAGGGCACCGGTGAGCAGCTCAAGAGCCAGGTTCCCGGCGGCCACGTCGTGCTCACCTTCGCCGACACCACCACGATGGACGCCGCGGCGAGCCGGCTGGGCGAGAACGTCACCCGCAACCCGGACACCTTCACGCTGAACGTCCCCAGCGACAACAGCGCCTCCTCGGTGCGGGACCTGCTCGCCCGGATCGAGGCCGACACCGTCACCCAGTTCTCGCTCCACTCCCCCGATCTCGACGACGTGTTCCTGGCCCTCACCGGGCAGGCCGGCGGAGAGGCGAAGCGATGACCACCACCGACATCACCACCATGCTGCGGCGCAACATCAAGAGCCAGTTGCGCTACCCGGTGACGATTTTCGCCATCATCGGGATTCCCGTCCTGTTCCTGCTGCTGTTCGTCTACGTGTTCGGCGGCGCCCTGGCCGAGGCCGTCGACGTCAGCGGCTCCCAGGACTACGTCGACTACGTGCTGCCCGGCCTGATCATCATGACCGCGGCGGCCGGGCTGCTCGGCACCTCCACGTCGACCAGCGTGGACATGACCGAGGGCATCATCACCCGCTTCCGCACGATGGCCATCTTCCGGCCCTCGATCCTCATCGCCCGGGTGCTCTCCAGCGTCCTCCAGACCCTGGCCAGCATGCTCTTCGTCTTCGTCGTCGCCCTGCTGATGGGGCTCTCGCCGAACGCGACAGCCGTCGAATGGCTGGCCATCGTCGGTGTTCTCGCCCTGATCAGCTTCTCCCTGTCGTGGCTCGGCCTGGCCTTCGGGCTGGCGGCCAAGACGATCGACGCGGCCAGCAACGCGCCGTTCCCGCTGATCCTCATGCCGCTGGTCGGCTCCGGCATCGTGCCCACCGACTCGATGCCCACCGTGGTCCGCTGGTTCGCCGAGTACCAGCCCTTCACACCGATGATCGAGACCCTGCGCGGTCTGCTCAACGGCAGCGAGATCGGCGACAGCGCACTGCTCACGTTCGCCTGGTGCCTGGGCATCACCGTGCTCGGCTTCATCTGGTCCGTCCGGGCCTTCAACCGCGACCGTTCCTGAAACGCGTAGCCTTACGGTGAGGATCGGTGCACCCGGCCGATCCGGCCGTCACCCGGGCCCTTCGGTGGCCCGGGGATCCGAGTGGGGTAATCCGGCATCGATTCCTCACCCGGGCGAGCACCGTGGCCGAAGGTGACCCCTGAGTCGCCTCCGGGAGGGGAATCGAATGGGCACGTGCTCCGTGTGCGGCGCCGCCGGACAGGCCGGCCACTCATTCCGTGGCGACGTTTTCTGATCTCTGCCCGATCACCTCCGCCCGATCACCTCGGCCCGGAGCCTCAACAACAGCGCTTACCAGTTTCAGCAGAAATCCGCCGGTTCCTCCGAGTTCAGCCCCCCGGCCCCAAGCTCCGAATCCGGGGGGTCAGCGGATGACAGTCGCTGCCGGACGGGAGCATCGCGCTGTACTGACCTGCTGACAAAGCCGTCAGGGGCGGTCTCCCGAAACCGGGAAACCGCCCCTGACCTGCGGTGGAGCTATAGGGATTTGAACCCTAGACCCCCTCGATGCGAACGAGGTGCGCTACCAGACTGCGCTATAGCCCCAACGAGAAGAAACACTAGCAGCCCCCGGCCCCAAGCTCCGAATCGGGGGGTCAGCGGATCGGGCGCCGGTCCACCAGCCGGCGCATCTTGCCCACCGACCGCTCGATCGTGTGCGGATCGACCACGCTGACCTCGATCGAGACGCCGATCCGGTTCTTCACCATCCGGCCCAGGCCGGCCCCGGCGGTGGCGGCCGCCGCCGGTGACGCGGCCGCACGGCGCTCCACCACCACGGTCATCGAGTCCAGGTGGCCCTGTCGGTCGAGCACGCACTGGAAGTGCGGGCTGAGGGCGGGCAGGCCGAGGATCAGTTCCTCCACCTGGGTCGGGAACAGGTTCACCCCGCGCAGGATGATCATGTCGTCGCTGCGTCCGGTGATCTTCTCCATCCGCCGCATCGTGCGGGCCGTGCCGGGCAGCAGCCGGGTCAGGTCGCGGGTGCGGTAGCGGATCACCGGCATCGCCTGCTTGGTCAGCGAGGTGAACACCAGCTCGCCCTCGGTCCCGTCGGGCAGCACGTCACCGGTCACCGGGTCGACCACCTCCGGGTAGAAGTGGTCCTCCCACACGTGCAGGCCGTCCTTGGTCTCGACGCACTCCGAGGCCACGCCCGGCCCGATCACCTCGGACAAGCCGTAGATGTCCACGGCGTCGATGCCCAGGCGTTCCTCCATCTCCCGGCGCATCTCGTTGGTCCACGGCTCGGCGCCGAAGATCCCGATGCGCAGGGACGACGAGCGCGGGTCGATCCCCTGGCGTTCCATCTCGTCGATCAGGTTGAGCATGTACGAGGGGGTGACCATGATGATCTCCGGACGGAAGTCGCCGATCAGCTGGACCTGCCGCTCGGTCATCCCGCCGGAGACCGGAACCACGGTGCAGCCCAGACGTTCCGCGCCGGCGTGCGCCCCGAGCCCTCCGGTGAACAGGCCGTAGCCGTAGGCGTTGTGCAGCACCATGCCGCGGCGCCCGCCCGCGGCGCGGATCGAGCGCGCCACCACGTCCGCCCACACGTCCAGGTCACCCCGGGTGTAGCCGACCACGGTGGGACGCCCGGTGGTGCCGGAGGAGGCGTGCACGCGGGCCACCTGCTCACGCGGCACGGCGAACATCCCGAACGGGTAGTTGCGGCGCAGGTCGTCCTTGGTCGTGAACGGGAGCCCGGCCAGGTCGGACAGCTCACGGACGTCGTCCGGGTGGGCCCCCACGGCCTCGAACGCCGCCCGGTAGTGGGCCACGTGGTCGTAGGCGTGCCGCACGCTCCACCGCAGCCTCTCGGTCTGCACCGCGCGCAGCTCGTCCGCCGAGGCGGTCTCGATCGGGTCCAGGTCGCCGGGGCGGGGGTCGGGATCGGGCATGGCGCGTTCCTCCATCGCAACGGACCGGCATCGCAAGCGGCCTTGTGCCTGCTGCGAATGTCGCACCGGCGGGACTCCGGGACTTGACCGTCGGCGCAGAGTTCTTGACGTATCGGTGAACGTGACGTGTTGTTGGGGGGTCGTCAGGACGAGGAGGTCCGATGGGTTCGTCCGTTCTGGAACGCTCCGGCGCCGGGTTCGACGAGTGGGAGCAGCGCATCAGTTCCACCTTCGTACCGCTGCGGGCGCACCGTAAAGCGCTGTCGTCCGGCGAGTTCCACGGACGGGTCGAGGCCACCCCGCTGGGCTCGGTGGTGCTGGCCGAGGTGACGGCCGACGAGGCCGTGGTGGAGCGCACGCCACGGCTGATCCGCCAGGACGACCCGGAGTTCTACAAGTTCGCTCTCCAGACCCGTGGCTCCTGCGTGATCGAGCAGGCCGGGCGGCAGGCCCGGCTGGAGCCCGGCGACCTGACCATCTATGACACCTCCCGGCCCTACCGGCTCTCGTGCAGCGACCGCTTCCGGATGACCGTCGCGATGTTCCCCCGCAACCTGGTGCGACTGCCCGAGCGGCGGATGTCCGGGCTGACCGCCGTGCGGCTGGCCGGTGACACCGGGCTGGCTGCGCTGATCACTCCACTGATGCGCAGTCTGGCCGAGAGCCGTTCCCCGGAGCGCGGTTTCATCGCTGCACATCTGGGTGACGCGGTGGTCGACCTGGTCACCGCGGCGTTCGCCGAGCAGATGGCGCTGCCGTCCCGCGACGGCGCGGCGCGGTCACACCGTGCCCTGGTCGCCGAGGTGCACGCCTACATCGACCGGCACCTGGCCGACCCCGGCCTGAACACGCAGTCGGTGGCCGAGGCGCACTACGTGTCGGTGCGCCACCTCCAGAAGGTGTTCGAGGCCCGCGGCACGTCGATCTCGGCACTCGTGCGCACCCGTCGGCTGGAGCGCTGCCACCGGGACATGAGCGACCCTCAACTGGCCGCCACGCCGCTCGCGGTGATCCGGCAGCGCTGGGGTTTCGCCGACGCGGCCCACTTCTCCCGGCTGTTCCGCGCCGCCTACGGCGAGTCCCCCCGGGAGTTCCGCAAACACCTCAGCGCCCGCCCCTGATCCGGGTGTCTCCCCACCGGTCGCCACCAACTGCAACTTCCTGGCGTTCCACCAACGTCTTGAGAGATGTGGGTCGCGGCACCGGCGTTTGCCGGCCCTTCAGGCAGCGCCGCTGTTCAGGCTCCCTCTTCACCGATGACTCTGTGCGGTCGATGTGATCAAAGGGGTCACCACGAGACGGACATTCCCCTTTAATGGGGCAGCTGTCATCTTTCGAGGCCAGGGAGGGCCAAGGTGTTCGGTCGGTATCGGACGGGTGCGATGCTCGGAGTCGCCGCGGTGATCGTGGTCGCGGGCTGTTCGCCCTCGCCGTCGGACGGCTCGGTCGAGGTCCAGGCAGCCGGCGACCAGGCGTCCCCCGTCGCTTCCCCGGCGTCCTCGCCGGCCGTCACCACTCCGGCACCGGAGAGCACCCCGAAGAGCGGGCGCGTGCGCATCGCGTTCGGCGGCGACGTGCACTTCGAGGGTTCCTCGGCCGGCGCGCTGGACGGCGACCTGGGCACCGCGTTCGGCCAGCTCAAGTCGGCCGACCTGGCGATCGTGAACCTGGAGACCGCGATCACCGACCGGGGCACCCCGGGCCCGAAGCAGTACACCTTCCGGGCCCCGGCCAAGGCGCTCGACGTGCTGAAGAACTCCGGGGTGGACGTGGTCACCCTGGCCAACAACCACGGCATGGACTACGGCCAGGTCGGCCTGCTCGACACCCTGGCCGCCGGCAAGAGCACCGGGCTGCCGATCATCGGCGCGGGCAAGAACCTGCGGGCGGCCTTCACCCCGTTCACCCGCACCGTGAAGGGCGTCAGGATCGCGGTGTTCGGCGCCACCGACGTGCTCGACAGCTTCGCCATCGGCACCTGGCCGGCCACCGCCACCCGGCCGGGCCTGGCCTCGTCGAAGGACCAGTACGAGGAACTGCTGCTGGACGCCGTGCGCGAGGCCGCCGCCGACTCCGACGTGGTGGTGGTGGACCTGCACTGGGGCACCGAGCAGCAGGCCTGCCCGAGCGACCGGCAGCAGGAGCTGGCGCACGCGCTCACCGAGGCCGGGGCGCAGGTCGTGGTCGGCAGCCACGCCCACGTGCTGGAACCGCACGTGCGCGAGGGCAACACCACGATCCATTACGGGCTGGGCAATTTCGTGTTCTACGCGCACAGCGCCCCGGGCACCGACACCGGCGTGTACAACGTCGTGGTCGACAAGGACGGGGTGGTGCGCACCACGTGGCTGCCCGGCCGGATCAGCGGCGGCCGGCCGCAGCTGCTCTCCGGTTCGGCGGCGAAGGCGGCGTCCGCTCAGGAGGACGCCCTGGCCTCGGAGTGCGGTATCGGCTGATCCGGCCCGGCCCGCGCCATGGTTACACTCCCCGGCATGGCCAAGCTTTTCCCCGTCGTCATGCGTGGTTTCGACAAGACCCAGGTCGAAGAGGTGTTCGCCCGGGCCGACAACGCGATCGCGGACGGCGACGCGACCAGGCGCGCCGCCGCCCGCGAGGAACTCGGCTCCACGGTGTTCCAGATCGGCGCCCGCGGTTACTCGCCCACCGACGTCGCGATGGCGGTCGAGCAGCGCCTGGCCGCACTCAGCAGCTGATCAGGCCGGCTTGATCCCCTCGGCGCGCTTGACCAGGCCGGTGCCCAGCTCGTATGTCGCCGCGACCAGCCCGAGGCCCTTGGCCTCCGAGGCGTCCCGCACGATGTTCGACCGCTGCCGGAGCAGGTCGACGGTGGCGGAGGCGTGCCAGCGCGACAGGTCGTCGAGCTCGGTGATGCCGGCCTGCCGACCCCGGGCCATGTCCGGTGCCAGCCGCTCCACCAGACCGCGGATGTGCCCGTCCGGCACCGTTCCGTCGTCCAGTGTGTGGGCGGCGGCCTTGATCGCCCCGCAGCTCTGGTGCCCGAGCACCACCACCAGGTCCACGCCGAGCGCGGCCACGGCGTACTCGATCGACCCGAGCACCGCCTCGTCCAGGGCGTGACCGGCGGTACGCACCACGAAGAGGTCACCCAGGCCCTGGTCGAACAGGATCTCGGTGGGCAGGCGGGAGTCGGCACAGCCGAGCACCATGGCGAACGGGTGCTGCCCGTCGACCAGGGCCGCGCGGCGCTCCGGGCCCCGGGCCGCCTCGGCCGAGCTGTGCCCCACGGCCCAGCGGCGGTTGCCCTCCTCCAGACGCTGCCAGGCGGCGTCGCCCCGGTCCGGGACCTGCGCCTGACGCTGTGCCGGGATGTCGCCGGTCCGCGGTCGAGCCAGGTTGAGCATGTTGCGAATCGAAGGCATGGATCATCTTTCGTCGATGGGGCAGCTGAGTGGTCGATGGGGCAGCCTGAGTACCGGTCGGCCGTCGGGCGCGGCGCCTGAGGTCAGTCGAGAATGGCGCGCGTCATACTCATCTGGTCGCTGAGCACACCCTGGATCAGCTGCTGGGTCTGGTTGATCTCGTCCACCGCGTGGTGGATGTGGCCGAGCGACGTGGTCACGGCTTCCACCCGGCTCTGGATGGCGTTGACCCGCTCGCTGACGCTCGTGGTGGCGCGCTCGGTCTGTCCCGAGAGCTCCTTGACCTCTTCGGCCACCACGGCGAAACCCTTACCCGCCTGCCCGGCCCGGGCCGCCTCGATGGTGGCGTTCAGCGCGAGCAGCTTGGTCTGGGCGGCGATGGTCTGGATGTCCTGCACCACCTTGTTGATCTCGGCGCTGGCCTGGCCGAGTGCCGCCACCTGGGTGTTGGCCTCCTCGGTCAGCTGGCCGCTGCGGCTGGCCACGCCGGAGGCGGAGGTGACGTTGCGGTCCACCTCGCCGATCGACTCCATCAGTTGCTGGCCGGCCTGGCGCAGCTGGGCGCTGGAGGTGAACCGCTCCATCGCCTGGCCGACCAGGTAGGCGGTGTTGCGCAGCGCGCTCTCCCGGCTCGACGACATGATCAGCTTGCGGGTGGCGAAGAAGTCCATCGTGCCGATGATCCGCCCGCCCACCGTGATCGGCAGGCAGACACCGGATTTCACACCCTGTTTCTGCGCCACCGGCCGGCGTACGCAGTCGGTCAGCTCGCCGAGGTCCTCGACGAACACGAAGTCGTTACGGGCCCAGGCCCGGCCGGACAGGCCGACCCCCTTGGCGAACGAGGCCGCCAGGGTGACCTCCCGGAACTCCGGGCCGACGTCGCCGGACTCCTTGGCGAAGCGCAGAACCTGCTGCTCCTCGTCGAGCCGCCAGAACGAGCCGTACTGCCAGTCGAAGTCGCGGCGGATCGTCTCCATCGCGACGCGCAGTGCGTCGTCCTCGGTGCTGACCGTGGTGAGCTCGCGGATGACGGTGGACACCGCCTCGACGTCCTGCGCGGCCTTCTCCTGGCGCACCGCCTCGTGCAGGCGCTCCAGGGCGGTGGACACCAGCACGCCGATCGCCCGCAGCACAGCCAGCCGGTCCTGCGTGGGGTGCAGCACCTCGGTGGTGAAGAAGTCCATGGTGCCGACCACTTCGCCCTGCTCGATCAGCGGGAAGCAGACACCGCTGCGGATGCCCATCCGGGTCGCGACGGGGGCGCGGACGCAGTCCGTCATCGTGCCCAGGTCCTCGACGAAGATCAGGTCGCGCTGCCGCCAGGCCCGGCCGGACAGGCCGACCCCCTCGGCGAACGACGCCTCCAGGGTGACCTTGCGGAACTCCGGGTTCACGTCCCCGCTGTCCAGGCCGAACCGCAGCACCTGCTCGGCACTGTCCTTGACCCAGTAGGAGCCGTAGGCCCAGCCGAAGTGATGACGCACGACTTCCAGGGACGTCTTCACCGCCTGTTCCGGCGTGGTCGCCTGGTTGAGCTTGGTCACCACATCGGTGACGGCCACGACATCGGCGTGGGCCTCGGCGGCCGTGTGCTCGGCCGCCGCGTTCCTGGGTGTCCTGCTGAACACTGATCACTCCACGTTGATTGGTCGGGCCTTCCTCCGTGGGCACTGCTCGAACCTTCGGCGACTGCGCGAGGTCCGTGAGCCGAAACGGAGGGCGAATTCTCTTGACAGCGAGTGACCTGCTCGCTGCCGCGGGGCCTGGTTCTCCTGGCGGGCATAACGAGGGGCGTTCTGTGGTTAACTCGCCCGACTCAATAGTTGAGCGATCAACCACAGGGAGGACAGCGTCATGAGCGAACTCGTCATGGGCCTCGACACCTTCGGCGAGGTGCCGGTGGACGACTCGGGGGCGCTGGTCTCCCAGGCCGCGGCGATCCGGCAGGTGGTCGACGAGGCGGTGATCGCCGACGAGCTGGGCGTGGACGTGATCGCGCTGGGCGAGCACCACCGCTCGGAGTACGCGATCTCCAGCCCGGAGACCGTGCTGGCCGGTATCGCCACCCGTACCTCCCGGATCAAGCTGGCCTCGGCCGTGACGGTGCTCAGCTCCGACGACCCGGTGCGGGTGTTCCAGCGGTTCGCCACGGTCGACGCCCTCTCCAACGGCCGTGCCCAGGCGATCCTGGGGCGTGGTTCCTTCACCGAGTCGTTCCCCCTGTTCGGGTACGACCTGAGCGACTACGACGTCCTGTTCGAGGAGAAGCTCGACCTGTTCGTGAAGCTTCTTGACGAGAAACCCACCACTTGGAGCGGGACCACCCGCCCGGCACTGCGCGACGCGGACGTCTTCCCGAAGACCGAGTCGGGACGCCTGGACACCTGGGTCGGCGTCGGCGGCTCCCCGCAGTCGGTCGTGCGCACCGCCCAGCACGGACTGAAGCTCATGCTCGCGATCATCGGCGGCGAGCCGGCCCGCTTCGCGCCCTACGTCGACCTGTACCGGCGGGCCACCGAGCAGCTCGGCACCACCCCGCACCCGGTCGGCATGCACTCGCACGGCTTCATCGCGGACACCGACGAGGAGGCCAAGGAGCTCTACTACGGCCCCTACAAGGAGGGTCGCGACCGGATCGGCGCCGACCGCGGCTGGCCGCCGGTGACCCGGGCCCAGTTCGAGTCCGAGGTGGCGACCGGCTCGCTCTACCTGGGCTCCCCGGAGACCGTCGCCCGGCGCATCGCCGGCGCGGTGAAGGCGCTCGGCGTGGGCCGTTTCGACCTGACCTACACCGGCGGCGCGCTGCCGGCCTCGGCCCGGGCGCGCACCGTCGAGCTGTACGGCTCGAAGGTGGTCCCGATGGTCCGCGACATGATCAACGACTGAACGAAGGTTGCGCAGATGACCACCATCGGCATTCTCGGCGCCGGCAAGGTCGGCACCGTGCTGGCCCGCCTCGCCGTCACCGCCGGGTACGACGTCCTGATCTCGGGTTCCGGCGACCCGTCCAAGATCTCGCTGATCATCGGCGTGCTGGCGCCCGGGGCCACCGCGGTGACCTCGGCGCAGGCGGCGGAGCGGGCCGACATCGTGGTGCTGGCCCTGCCTCTCGGCAAGTACCGGGACATCCCGGGCGAGGCGCTGCGCGGCAAGCTGGTCATCGACGCGATGAACTACTGGTGGGAGGTGGACGGCGTGCGGGACGACCTGACCGACCCGCGCACCACCTCCAGCGAGATCGTGCGCGACCACCTCACCGGGGCCCGGCTGGTGAAGGCCTTCAACCACATGGGTTATCACGACCTGGAGGCCGGGGCCCGGCCGGCGGGCGACCCGCAGCGCCGGGCGATCGCGCTGGCCGGGGACGACGCGGACGACGTGGCCGCGGTCGCCGCCCTGATCGACGCGCTGGGCTTCGACCCGGTCGAGGCCGGCGCGCTGGCCGAGGGCGTGCGCCTTCAGCCCGGAACCTCACTGTTCGGCGCCAACACCGACGCCGCCACGGTGCGGGAGATGCTGGCCGCGCCGTTCGAGCGCACCAGCCAGCCGACCGTGCCGTCGGACCTCCGATGACCGCGGCACCGTCCCGGCCAGGCCGTCGGAGGTAACCTGGCCCGGCACCGGCACGGCCGAGACAGGAGCGTGAACAACGTGGTTCATCAGGCACTGCGCACCGGCCGGATCGGCCCGGGGTAGAGCGTTGGCCCTCACCGACGACGCCATCGCCAAGATCAAGCAAATGATCATCTCCGGCCGCCTGGCTCCCGGCGACCGGCTCCCCCGGGAGGCGGATCTGGCCGCACAGCTGGGCCTTTCGCGCAACTCGCTGCGCGAGGCGGTGCGCGCGCTGGCTCTGGTCCACGTGCTCGACGTGCGGCAGGGCGACGGCACCTACGTGTCCAGCCTGGCGCCGGGCACGCTGACCGAGGCGATCTCGTTCATCGTCGACCTCCAGCACGACGGGTCGGTGCTGGAGTTCCTGGAGGTGCGCCGGCTGCTTGAGCCGGCCGCCACCGCGATGGCCACCTCACGGATGAGCGACGCCGACATCTCCTCCCTGGCAGACCTTCTCGACGACCTGGGCGAGTCCCCCACGATGGAGGCCCTGGTCGAGAACGACCAGGAGTTCCACCGCCGGATCGCCCAGGCCTCCGGCAACGCCGTGCTGGCCTCGCTGATCGAGAGCGTCTCCGGCCGCACTCATCGCGCCCGGGTCTGGCGCGGCCTCACCCAGGACTCGGCGGTCGCCCGCACGCTCGACGAGCACCGGGCGATCCAGCTGGCCATGGCCCAGCGCCAGCCCGACGTGGCCCAGGCCTGGGCCAGTGTGCACGTGGCCGGTGTGGAGCAGTGGCTGCGCCGCACACTGGCACAGACCACCCCCTGATCTCTCAGGCCCGGTCGAAGACCACGGCCACCGGCCCCGGTACGGCAGAACCGGGGACGACGACAGCGATGCCCCCGTCCTGCGCCACGGCCTCCACCGGCACCCCGTGCACCGTGCGCGCCGAGGCCGGGTCCAGTCCGCCCGCCCTCAGCACCACCGGCCCGGCCGCGTCCACCAGGGCGTTCACCTGAGCACCCGAAGCCGTCCAGCGCACCCACGGCCCGTCCGAGGGCTCCGCCCACGGCACCGGCCGGCTGCCGTGCACCAGGGACGAGTTCACCTCCATCCAGGCGGCGATCCCCTCCAGGCAGCTCAGCTGGAGCTCCGGGATCCGGCCGGCCTCGTCCGGCCCCACGTTGAGCAGGAAGTTGCCGCCGCGCGAGACCACGTCGAGCAGGTGCCGCACCGCCGCCGGGCCGTCCAGGTAGTGCGAGGCGTCTTCCGTCTGGTTGTAGCCGAACGAGAGGCCGATGCCCCGGCAGTTCTCCCACATCGTGCCGTCGCTCTCGGTGTCCCGGCCGTGCTGGTACTCCGAGGTGCGGAAGTCCCAGTGGGTCAGGCCCCAGCGGTCGTTCACCACGCCGTCCGGCACCGCGGCGTAGTACCGCTCCAGGAGGCGCGCGAAACTGCGCGGCCCGTCCGGCTTCCCGGCGTCCGGCCACTCGATGTCGCCCCACAGCACGTCCGGCGCGTAGCGGGCGATCAGGTCGGCCACGTGGGCGAAGGCGTACTCGTTGTAGGCCTCGTCCACCGGCCGGCTCGCGTACATCGACGCATTGTCGACGATCGGCCCGGAGTGGTGGAAGTGCCAGTCCAGGCCGCCGGAGTAGTACACGCCGAACCGGAGCCCGGCCTCCCGCACCGCCTCGGCGAACTCGCCCACGATGTCGCGACGCGGGCCGCGGCGCACGGTGTTCCGGGTGCCGGTGCCCGGGGCGTCCCAGAGCGTGATGCCGTCATGGTGTTTGGTGGTCGGCACCACGTAACCGGCTCCGCAGCGCCGGAACAGGCCGGCCATCTGCCGCGGGTCCCAGGCCGACGCCGTCCACCGGTCCAGGAAGTCGTCGTAGGGGGCGCCGCCGTGAAGCGCGTCCTGCCGCTCCCGGGCCGGCGAGCCGTCGATCCGCACGGTGTTGAAATACCACTCGGCGTAGGGATTGTGGGTGAACCAGGTGCGCTGCTCGATGGTTCCCAGCTCCCCGCTCGGCTCGGCCCAGGCGGGCACCGAGTAGGCGCCCCAGTGCACGAAGATGCCGAACTTGGCGTCCCGGTACCAGGCGGGCACCTCCCGCTCGAACGTGCGGTACAGCTCCGGGCGCTGCGGCTCACCGTGAGAGGTCGCCATGCGGTTCTCCTTCGGGTCAGGGCACGTCGTGAGTCTCAAACCGGGTGAAGGTGGGCATCCCGCCGCTCCTGTCTCGCCGCGGCGCCGTCGTCGCGACCGTCGTCGGATCTCCGCCTGCCGACGAGATTCACAAACATCCGATGTCTTGTCAACGGTGAGTCGGGACCTGCCGCCGCCGTCCCGTCCGGAGCGGCAAGACACCCGATGTCTGGCCGGGACGTTTCCGGGAACCCTTGGCCCGTGTACTGTGACGCCCGTGCTGACAACCGGTCTCCTTCTCCTCCGCCGCCACGGCGGGGGCTGATCGGACCGGCTCCCCCGTCGTGGAGTCGTCGTCGTGCCCGCCGGTCACCCGTGAGAGACCGAAGGACCAGCCCGATGACCACCCGCACCACGTCTTCCTCCGCACACCCCACCATCAGCACCCCGGCCGGTGACGTTCCGGCCGACGCCCCCGCATGGAACCGGCAGCGGCACTCACAGATGCCCTCGCACCGCTACCGCGACGTCTTCCACCGCCTGGAACTGCCCGAATTCAGCCATGGCTGGGCGGATCGCCGGATCACCCGGGCCCCGCTGTGGGTGCCGGTGGACCTGCGTGACGGCAACCAGGCACTGGCCGAGCCGATGGACCCGGCCCGTAAGCGGCGGTTCTTCGACCTGCTGGTGGCGATGGGCTACAAGGAGATCGAGGTCGGCTACCCGTCGGCCTCCCGCACCGACCACGACTTCGTGCGGCTGCTGGCGCGGGAGCGGATCGCCCCGCCCGACGTGACCGTGGTGGTGTTCACCCCGGCCCGGGCCGACCTGATCGCGCGCACCGTCGAGTCGGTGCGCGGCATCCGCAACCCCGTCGTCATCCATCTCTACATGGCGACGGCCCCGGCCTGGCGCGACACCGTGCTGGGCCTGACCCGGCGGCAGCAGATCGACCACGTCCGCGGTGCCGCGGCCGAGATCCTGCGCCTGGCGGGCGATCTGGAGAACGTCCGCTTCCAGTTCTCGCCCGAGGTGTTCAACCTGACCGAGCCGGGCCACGTGATCGAGGTGTGCGACACCGTCACGGAGCTCTGGCAGGCGACACCCGACCGCCCGGTGGTGCTCAACCTGCCCGCCACGGTGGAGGTGGCCACCCCGAACGTGTACGCCGACCAGATCGAGTACATGCACCGGCACCTGGACCGGCGGGACTCGGTGATCCTCTCGGTGCACCCGCACAACGACCGTGGCACCGGCATCGCCTGCGCCGAGCTCGCCGTGCTGGCCGGGGCGCAGCGGGTGGAGGGCTGCGTGTTCGGTAACGGCGAGCGAACCGGCAACGTCGACATCGCCACCCTGGCCCTGAATCTGCATGCCCAGGGCGTGGATCCGATGATCGACTTCTCCGACATCGACGAGATCCGCCGGGTGGTCGAGGACTGCAACCGGATCGAGGTGCACCCGCGGCACCCCTACGTCGGC
Organism: Kineosporia corallincola; assembly: GCF_018499875.1. Taxonomy (GTDB): domain Bacteria; phylum Actinomycetota; class Actinomycetes; order Actinomycetales; family Kineosporiaceae; genus Kineosporia; species Kineosporia corallincola. The sequence goes on from NZ_JAHBAY010000006.1 coordinate 367,211, forward strand.
GACCTCGTACACACGGCGTTCAGCGGCACGCACCAGGACGCGATCCGCAAGGGCCTGGCCGCGCACCGGGCCCGGGCCGCCGAAACCGGGGTGCCGGAGGGCGAACTGGCCTGGGACGTGCCGTACCTGCCGATCGACCCGGCCGACCTGGGCCGCAGCTACGAGGCGGTGATCCGGGTGAACTCGCAGTCCGGCAAGGGCGGCATCGCCTACCTGCTGGAGACCGGGTTCGGCATCGCCCTGGACCGGCAGCAGCAGATCGAGTTCGCCCGCGTGGTGCAGGAACACACCGACACGACGGGCCGCGAGATCACCGCCGAGGAGTTGCGCGCGCTCTACACCGAGACCTTCACCGGCCGGTCCAGCGGCTCGGCGGACTCGGCCGACAGGGCCTGCATGAAGTAGCCCACCAGCCGGCGCCAGGCGTCCGGGGCGTGACCGGCGGTGCAGTCGATCACCCCGGCGTTGGCCATCAGCAGCAGCGGCAGGTCGGCGGGCACGAAGTCGGCACGCAGCCGGCCCTGCTCCTGTGCCCGGCGCACCAGGTCGGCGAAGCTGCGGTGGGCCCGCTCCCGCTCGGCCTCGAACTCCGGTGCGGCCGGGTAGGTTCCGGCCAGCACCCGGGTGAGGCCCCGGTCACTGGCCTGGAGCTCGCACACGTCGAGCAGGCACTGCCGCACGCCCTCACCGGCGTCCGGCAGTGCCGCCGCAGCCTCGATCAGCTCGGCGTAGCGGTGCATGCGGTCGGTGAACACGGCGGCCACCAGCTCGTCGCGGTGGGCGAAGTGCCGCAGCGTGGTGGCGATCCCGACGCCGGCGCGCCGCGCCACCTCGTTCATCGAGGCGTCCAGGCCGAGCTCGGCGAAGGCCTGCGCGGCAGCGGCGACGACGCGCTCGCGGTTACGCACCGCGTCGGCCCGTCGCCCGCCCTGCTGTGTAGTCACGGGCGACAGACTAGGGCGTGTTTTGGAATTCGCTGCCGTAGCGAGGAGGTGCCCGGGGCGTCGGCTGGGCGCGGCCGGTGGGGCACCTCGTAGCGGTGTTCTACGTGGGGCCCCACCGGACGCGGTCAGACGGCGTCACGGGTGCCCCGCAGTAGGCATGGAATTCCAAAACACGCCCTAGGCCCTGGAACGGTGGACGACGCCGGGCCGGCCGGCCTCTCGTCGTCCACCGTTTCAGGCTTTGACGTACTCGGCCAGATGCTCGCCGGTCAGCGTGGACCGGGCGGCCACCAGCTCGGCCGGCGTGCCCTCGAACACGATCTGCCCGCCGTCGTGTCCCGCGCCCGGGCCGAGGTCGACGATCCAGTCGGCGTGCGCCATCACGGCCTGGTGGTGTTCGATCACGATGACCGACTTACCCGAGTCGACCAGCCGGTCGAGCAGGCCGAGCAACTGTTCCACGTCGGCCAGGTGCAGGCCGGTGGTGGGCTCGTCGAGGATGTACACGCCGCCCTTCTCGCCCATGTGGGTGGCCAGCTTGAGCCGCTGCCGCTCACCGCCCGACAGCGTGGTGAGCGGCTGGCCCAGGCTCAGGTAGCCCAGGCCGACGTCTCGCAGGCGGTCCAGGATCTTGTGCGCGGCAGGCAGTTTCGCCTCACCGTCGGCGAAGAACCGCTCCGCCTCGGCCACCGGCATGGCCAGTACCTCGCTGATGTTCTTGCCGCCGAAGCCGTACTCCAGCACCGAGGCCTGGAAACGCCGGCCCTCGCACTCCTCACACGGGGTGGCGACGCCGGCCATCATCGCCAGGTCGGTGTAGATCACCCCGGCCCCGTTGCAGCCCGGGCAGGCGCCCTCCGAGTTGGCGCTGAACAGGGCCGGTTTCACCCCGTTGGCCTTGGCGAAGGCCTTGCGCACGGGTTCCAGCAGACCGGTGTAGGTGGCCGGGTTGCTGCGCCGGGAGCCGCGGATCGGGGCCTGGTCGATCGCGACCACGTCGTCGAGCGGGGCTACCGACCCGTGGATCAGCGAGCTCTTCCCCGACCCGGCCACCCCCGTGACCACCACGAGCACACCCAGGGGGATGTCGACGTCCACCGTTTTCAGGTTGTTGCTGTCGGCACCCCGGATCTGGAGCACCTCCGCGGCCTCCCGCACCTGGGGTTTCAGCGAGGTGCGGTCGTCGAGGTGCTGCCCGGTCAGGGTGCCGCTGGAGCGCAGCGCCTTCACCGTGCCCTCGAACACCACCTGGCCCCCGGCGGTTCCGGCGCGGGGACCGAGATCGACCACGTGGTCGGCGATCTCGATGGCCTCCGGCTTGTGCTCCACCACCAGCACGGTGTTGCCCTTGTCGCGCAACTCCAGCAGCAGGTTGTTCATCCGCCGGATGTCGTGCGGGTGCAGACCGATCGTGGGCTCGTCGAAGACGTAGGTGACGTCGGTGAGCGCCGATCCGAGGTGCCGGATCATCTTCGTGCGCTGCGACTCCCCGCCGGACAGGGTGCCCGAGGGCCGGTCCAGGCTGAGGTAGCCGAGGCCGATCTCGACGAACGAGTTCAGCGTGTGGCTGAGCTTGCCCAGCAGCGGCGCGACGCTCGGTTCCTTCAGGTCGCGCACCCACACCGCCAGGTCGCTGATCTGCATCCGGGCCACGTCGGCGATGCTGACGCCCTTGATCTTCACCGAGCGGGCGCCCTCGGCCAGCCGGGTGCCCTCGCACTCGGGGCAGGTGGTGAAGGTGACGGCGCGCTCGACGAACGCCCGGATGTGCGGCTGGAGCGAGTCGACGTCCTTGGAGAGCATGGACTTCTGGAGCTTGGGGATCAGTCCCTCGTAGGTCAGGTTGATGCCCTCGACCTTGATCTTGGTGGGCTCCTTGTAGAGCAGGTCGTGCATTTCGCGTTTGTTGAACTTCCGGATCGGCTTGTCCGGGTCGAAGAAGCCGCAGCCGACGAAGATCCGCCCGTACCAGCCGTCCATCGAGTACCCGGGCACGGTGAACGGGCCCTCGCGCAGCGACTTGCTGTCGTCGTAGAGCTGCGCCAGGTCGATGTCGTTGACCGAGCCCCGGCCCTCGCAGCGCGGGCACATGCCGCCGACCCGGGTGAAGGTGGCCTTGGCCGCGCGGGTGGCCGCGCCGCGTTCCACGGTGACCGCGCCGCTGCCGGAGGCCGAGGCGACGTTGAACGAGAACGCGCCCGGGCCACCGATGTACGGCTTGCCCAGCCGACTGTAGAGGATACGCAGCATGGCGTGGGCGTCGGTGGCGGTGCCGACGGTGGAGCGCGGGTCGGCGCCCATCCGCTGCTGGTCCACGATGATCGCGGTGGTCAGGCCCTCCAGCACGTCGACGTCCGGGCGGGCCAGCGACGGCATGAAGCCCTGCACGAAGCTGCTGTAGGTCTCGTTGATCAGCCGCTGCGACTCGGCGGCGATGGTGCCGAACACCAGCGAGCTCTTGCCTGAGCCGGACACCCCGGTGAACACCGTGAGCCGGCGCTTGGGCAACTCGACGCTGATGTCCTTGAGGTTGTTCTCGCGGGCTCCGTGCACCCGGATGATCTCGTGGGTGTCGGCGACGTGCGGCATCGAGGCTCCATCGGTCGGCTGTCGATCGGTCGGCTGGGTCCCGACCGCATCGTGCCACGTCATCGCCGCCGACGGGCCGAGCTGGTTTCTCGATTCCTGCTCGATTCCCGCTCGATCGCTGCTCGCCTCGGATCAGTCGACCCGGCCGAACTCCCCTGCGGCGTACTGCTCCGCGAGTTCCCGCCGCCGCAGTTTGCCGCTGCTCGTGCGCAGCAACTGTGAAGAGCTCAGATAATGGACGTCGAGGGGCCGCACAGTCACCCCCAGCGTGCTGACCAGGTGCTCCACCAGGCGCGTGCGGCAGCCCTCCGGGTCGGCGCGGGCCTCACGGCGCAGCGCGGTCAGCACCACGATCCGGCCGTCGCTCTGGATCACCGCGGTCCGGCCCGGTGACACGAACGGCAGCCGCTCGATCGCCTGCTCGAAATCGACCGCGAACAGGCTCTGGCCGTTCACCTTGATCCGGTCGCTGATCCGGCCGGTCACGAACAGCTCCCCGTCGTCCACAAAGCCGGTGTCACCGGTGCGGTAGAAGCCGTCCGGACCGGCCAGCGGACGCCCGGTGCCGAGGTACCCGTCGGCGAGTGTGCCTCCGGCCAGCTCGATCTCGCCGAGTTCGCGCTCACCGCAGAGCTTTCCGTCGGACCCGCGCAGCCGCAGGCTGAACTCCGGCATCGGCGGGCCGAGCGAGATCGCCGGCACGCCGGACGGCCCGTCCACCACCCGGATCTCGCTGCCGGGCGGGCGGCTCGACACCAGCAGCACCGTCTCGGCCATGCCGTAGCAGGGCATGAACACGTCGCGACGCAGCCCGGCCGGGGCCATCAGGTCGCTGAACGCCCGCAGGTGCGGGATGTCGATCGGCTCGCTGCCCAGGTAGATCGACCGCACCCGGCTCAGGTCGAGGCCCTCCAGGCGTTCCGGCCCGGCGGCCTGGAGCAGCTTCAGCGAGTAGTCCACGGCGAAGTTCGGGATCACCGTGCCGACCGCTTGCTCCCGCCCCATCTGCTCCCACCAGCCGGGGCAGTCGGCGAGGAACGACAGCGGATCGCTGAGCAGCAGGTCGACGTCGGTGAACAGGCACGACAGCAGGCCGCCGACCAGGCCCATGTCGTGGTAGAGCGGCAGCCAGCTGCTCACCCGTTCCCCGGGGCGGCGCCCGTCGGTGCGGGCGATCATCGCCAGGTTGGCCCGCAACCGGCCGTGCAGCACCGGGATTCCCTTGGGGAACGCGGTGGACCCGGACGAGAACTGGACGAACGCCGGCTCGTCGTCGGCGGGCGTGCGCAGCTGCGCCCCCTCGACGTCCAGACCGGTACCCGGCGGGGTGGAGGGCAGCGTGAGTGCGGTGACGGGCAGGTCCACGGTGGCCAGGCCGGGGGTGAGCAGCACCCGGTCGGCGGCGTGCTCCTGGGCCACGCGGCGCAGGAAGGCCTCGTACTCCGGCTTCGGCGAGGCCAGCAGCAACGGCTTGACCGACAGCGGCAGCGCCCCGGCCTGCATCAGCGCGAGAAAGGCCAGCACCACCGGGGCGGAGGTCTCGAACGGGAACAGCACCCGGGTGCCCGGCCCGACACCCTGCCGGCGAAAGTGCTCGGCGTAGGCCAGGATCCGGGCCGGGAACTCCCGGTAGGGAATCACCTCGGCCGGATCGTCCTCGTCGTACCCGCCGTACAGGTGCAGGGCCCCGCCGGTGGCCTTCTGAAGGTGTTCCAGCACGTGCTCATCCCTTTCCCGGGGTGGACGCCTCGACGTAGTCCTGGAGGGTGACCAGGCAGCGCTGGTGCGAGTCCAGGAAGGCGACCGTGACCAGGGCGTCCACCGCCGTGACGGCGCCCTGCGCGATGCGCTGCCGGAACCGGGCCCGGTAGGTCAGCCCGTCCTCGTCGTACTGATCGGGCGAAGTGAGGTCGGTGTGCACCTCCACCTCGCCCCGGCCGATCTCCGCCCGGTAGTCCAGCTCGCAGCGGGCCACCACGGAGACCACCCGGTCGCCCGGCACCAGGCCGTGCTGCCCGAGCCAGTGCCAGCGACCGGCCTCCAGGTATTCCACCGCGACCGCGTTGTTGACGTGGCCCAGCGGGTCCAGGTCGTTCGGCCGCACCAGCAGGGTGAGCCGGGTGTCGCCGAATTCCACTGCTGGGATCAGCTTTCCAGCAGGTCCATCCAGGTGTCCTCGAGCTCCTCGGCGGAGTGCACCTCGATACCGGTGATCTTCTTCAGCGCGCCGAAGATCAGCTGGGCCTTCTTCTCCGGTGCCTCCGGCCGGTAGCCGCCGTCACCGCTCTCCAGATGGTCCCACCAGTTCACGTGGGTGCCCCGGTTCTCCAGGTGGTCGCGGTCGCTGCCGCGCAGCTCACCGTCTTCCCGCAGGAACAGGTGCCCCACCGCGAAGGCGTCCTTCGGGTGGTACTCCCCGCTGTCCACCAGGGCCTTGGCGAACGCCACGAAGTAGTTGCGGTGCTGGATCTCGTCGGCCGCCACCTGCTTGAACAGCTTGCGCAGACCGGGATCGGCCACCACCTGCTGGCACTGGCCGTAGTTCACCGCGGCGGTGATCTCGGAGATCGCCAGCAGCATCAGCGTGCGCAGCATGTCGTCGTCGGGAAACACCTGACGGAACTCGATGAACGTCTCGTCGGTGATCTCCGGCATGCCGCTCAGCGTGGCCAGGCGGATGAAAACCGTTTCGTGATGCGCCTCTTCCTCGTTCCAGTACCGGCTCCAGGTGCCACAGGCCTGCATCACGGCCGAGACCGCCGGGTTCTTCTCCTGCCAGCGGCGGCATTCCGCGTCGGCCTGGCGTTCCAGCCGGTCGGCACCGGGTTTGGTGGTCAGCTCGGCCCGCCCGGCGTTCCAGACCAGTGAGCGGTCCACCTCGGTGAGGCTGTCCAGGTCGATGGCCGAGAGCATCTCCATCGTGCTCCAGCGCCGCGACTCGTGCAGGCGCTGCTGCTCCCAGGTGACGTCGACCAGCGACATCTCCCGGACAGTCAGTGCGTCCCAGAGGTCGGTGACGATCGCGGGTGGACGCTGTGTGGTCCGGTTGGTCTCGACGGTGGTCACGCTGCCCCCTCGGCCTGCTTGTCGTACTCCTCCAGGAACGCCGCCAGCACCTCGGTGGTGGGCGTGTTCAAAGGCAGGGCGGGCAGGCGCACGCGAACGCCGTGGTCCTTGCGCACGGCGTTGGAGGTGCGTGCCAGCGCCTCCATCAGGTCCAGGCTGTTGGTCATCCTGGGACTGGCCGCCAGAACACTCGCCAGCGTGGCCCCGGGCGCGAACAGCTCAGCCTCGGACAGCCCCGAATACTCGGCGAACTTGGCGCGAATGTACTCCTCCACGAACTCTCCCCCAGTTCGACGGACGATCAGGCCGTCCACTTTGCCGCATAAGGGAGCATTCGTCCATGGCGCGAGCCCTCTCACCGCAAGCCCCAGGACCCCGAGAGGTCAGGGTGATGCTTTTCGTTTTTGACACCACCAATGCCCGCAGGGTGGTGTCAAACCTGAAATGAGCCTCCGGCCGGGCCGAAACCACCGTGACACGAGACTTTCTCGGACCCGATCTCGCTACCACCACCCCCACAAGCCACCCACCAGATGGCCTGCCCACCGGTCGCCCAGCCACCCGGTCGCCCAGCCACCCGGTCGCCCAGCCACCCGGTCGCCCACCTACCCGATGCCCCACCCGGCGCCCGTCAGAGCGCGGCGCCCGGAGCCGGTCAGGCCGAGGTGCGCACCGAGTCGACGACCGACATCGCCTTCTCGTCGAGCGCGAGCCGGCCCTTGCCGATGCGGCGCGTCCAGACCACGTTGCTGCGCACCACCCGGGCGGGGACGCCCGCGGCGACCGACAGCGGCGGGACGGTGCCGGAGACGATCGCCCGCGCACCGGCAACGCTGCCCGAGCCGATGGAGGCGCCCTTCAGCACGATCGCCTGCTTGCCCAGCCAGACGTGGTCGCCGATGACGATGGGCTTGTCCGGGTTGACGCGGCTACCGGAGTCGATGTCGTAGATCGCGTGGGTGTCGGTGGTGCGGATCTCGACGGAGAACGAGAACATGCAGTCGCTGCCGATCAGCACGTCGCTGCCACGGGCGACCACCAGTGTGGTCTCACAGGTAGTGCCGGCGCCGATCTCCACGGTGGCACCACCGGAGACGTCGATGTTCCACTTCCCGGTCACCCCGTCGCCGATGCGGACCGTGCAGGGCCCGGCGTCGTCACGGACCTTGATCTGCCCCTTGAGCTGTGCCGAGGGCGAGATCTGCACGTCATGACCCTCGCCGCGGACATCGAATCGCAACTGCTCCACGACCCGTGAGTGTTCCACAGCAAATCCTAATTGCCTAGCAAACAACGCTTTTCGAGATCCGACATGACAGTTCGGTGAATTCACGGTTGCCCCGGCCCGACCTGGCGCGCAGTCCGGTTAAAGGACGGGTCCCAAACTGCACCATTCGACTCAGGATACCCGCGCCCCCTGGTGCCCCGAGTGCAGCGCCAGGAGCCCTTCCCTCCTCAACCCGACCACCTCCAGGACGCGTCTCCCCGGGTGGGCGGGCTCTGCCCCGCCCGGCAAACGTCCGACCTTCGAGCGGTTTGCATCCCCGACACATGCAACCCTTGCATTACATGGTGTCACTGTCGGGATCTGTCGGGTCGCCGCCCGTGACGCCCGGACCTGCGGCCGGGCGGCGAGAACGCAAGAAACCCGGACGACGGGCGATCACACTACGTTTCCATAATCCGACAGTTGCCGATGAATATCGTCCGACGTAGAAAGCCGAATTAGCGCGGACCGGAATGCACTTTAACAAAGTCGCGGCTTTCGCGTGATAGTTTCCCATTCGCTCATCGCCCGACTGCCCATTCGGGCGGGAACTTTCGATGAATCCACCGAAAGGACACGTGGGTCAATGACCGCAACCCGTGGCATCGTCGCCTCTTTGGTCGTCGTGACGCTGGTCGTGGTCGGGGTCTTCGTCTGGCAGCAGACGAAGTCGAACTGTCCCGACCCGTTCAGCGCGGGCGGCTCGTACTCGTCGAACGACGAGGTGCTCTTCGCCGGCCAGGTATGGCGGGCCAAGGTTTCCGGCAGCAGTGAGGTGCCGGGTCCGAACGCCACCGAATGGACGTCTCTCGGCACCTGCTGAGAGTTCACCGGCAAGCAGGCCGATAACCGCTCTGTCGAGCGGTTATCGGCCTTCGCATTTCTTCTCCTAAGAATCGGAGAGCATTCCCAGCATCTGCTGCACCTGGGCCGAACGGGATTTCTCGATCCGCTCGGCCAGGTCGAGAACCTCGCTGTTCCGGGCGTTCTCGGTGGCGTACTGGGCGATCTCGACCGCGTTGCTCTGCTGGGCGATCAGCAGATTCAGGTAGGTCGTGGCGAACGCGTCGCCATCAGCCTCGTCGAGCTCCGCCAGATCGGCCTTCGTCAGCGTGCTCACACCGCCGTGCTCGGCGTGCAGGTCGGCGTCGCCGCTCGCCGTGACGGACTCACCCCAGGCCTTCAGCCAGCCGGTCATCTCCGCCCGCTCGTCGTCTTCCGTGCTGCTGATCGCCGCCACCAGGGCGTCGGCCCGCCCGGACAGGTCGCCGTCCCCGGCGCGGCCGGTGACCTTGGCCGTCTCCACCTCCCGGGCGATCATCATCTGGAGGAACATCACGTCGGCGTCGTTGTGCCCGGTGTCGTCCCCGGCCCCGGAGGACGACACGGAAGACGACGCGGAAGCCGATGCCGTGGCCGGGTCGCCGTCCGACGCGGCGTGTCCCTCGTGCCCGGACGATGCCGAGGACGTGGTGATCGTGATCCCGTCCAGAGCGCCGCAGCCCGCGAGCAGCAGCACCGTGACGGCCGCCAGAACCGTTGCAGCCAGACGGATCACGGACAGCGCGCGGCTCACTCCGGAAGCCACAGCGCGAGCACGTTCGGCGGCTCCCAGCCCGGCAGCGTGGTGTGCGACTGCCGGCACTCGTAGGTCACGCCGTCGTAGGTCACCGTGTCGCCCCGGTCGTACCAGGTCCAGTCCTGCCAGTCACCGCTCTCCGGCGCCTCGCCCGGGTCGGAGGTGCTGCCGTCCGGGTCGGAGGTGCTGCCGTCCGGGTCGGAGGTGCTGCCGTCCGGGTCGGAGGTGCTGCTGGTCGGGTCGGCCGTGGTGGTCGGCGCCGAGCTCCCGGAACCACCGGTGTCGCCGGAGCTGCCGGTGCCGTCCGCCGGGTAGGTCGTGGCCGGGCCGGACGGGGTGCCGGTGGAGCCGCCGGCCGGCGTGGTGGGAGTGGTGCTCTCGTCGTCCTCACCCTGATCGCCCGCGCCGCCGACGTTCACGTCGACGCAGTTGTAGAACGCGTTGACCGTGTCGGCGATGTTCCAGACCGCGAGAACCGTGTGCTCGCCGGAGTAGTCACCCAGATCGACCCGGTGCGAGACGGTCGCGTTGGGGATCGCACCGGCGTCGTCGAACGAGGCCACCTTCTCCCCGTCGACGTAGTACACCCAGGTGCTGGTGGAGTGCCGCGCGGTCAGCGTCCAGTTGAACGTGACCTCGTCACCCACGTCGGTGGACGGCCACGCGCGGGACTCGTCGTCGAGCACGCTGAAGGCGGCGTTGCCACCGCTGCACAGCCTGGACCCCTTGGGCGCCTCCACACTCTGCGGCTCGTACTGGATCTGGCCACAGTCGGTGACCGTGCCCGCGGCGCACAGGGCCTGCCGGCTGGGCGGGGAGGAGATGTAACCATGGGCGCTCGCCGGGCCGGCCAGGGCCACCCCGGCGACGAGCGTGCCCAGGGTCGTCACCGGGAGGACAACCCTCCGGGTGCTGGATTTACGCATGAAACTGCACTCCTGTCAGGGATGGAGTGCCCGGCGGATCGGGCCGGACCAGCCTCATCGTTCGGGAGTCCGGCCACCGTCCACAAGTTGATTGGGGTCATTTATCCGGTGCTTGACTGCTCCCTGAGATTCGGGCACGCGCGGTAACGACAGCGGGCCGGAAAACTGCAACACCTCGTGATTCGCCCGGTACCGGCCGTAGTATTTGCCAGTGGCCGCGGGCGTCGACGGCGCCGCATCGCGCAGCCCCCGTGCTCAATGCCGGAAAGGTTGCCCGGGCCCGCGAAAAACTTCCGCCGGATTTACGTTATGTACGCACCGGTACCAACGCCGGAAGCGCATTCTTGACGCTCTCCGCACCTGCTCATGACCTGTTGACGGGCAACCTTTTTGGTGTTTGACACCCCCTATCAAGTTGACCAGGATTCACGACGCCACGCCACGGAATCGAAAAGCCCGCCCACGCAAGCAGTCCGCCCGCTCGTTCGGGCACCCTGCGCGGGCTGATTCCGCGCGCCCGCACCGGGCGGCACCGATTGATCCCAGAGTGAGGAATCACGTGAGCCAACGTCGTCAACCGAACCGGCGCCGCACCGTCGCGGTCGCCGCGGGGATCGCCCTGACCGGCAGCATCGCCGCGACCGGTGCCGCCTTCGCGGTGAACAGCAGCAGCGCCACCACCACCGCGTCCACCGCCGCCACCAGCACCAAGACCACCGTGGCCGGTCACCAGCTGGAAACCCTGGGCCGGGGCGCGGTCAGCGTGCATTCCAGCACCGGCAACCTGGTCAGCTGGCGGCTGCTGGCGACGGACGCCTCCACCGCCTCGTTCGACGTGTACCGCGACGGCACCAAGATCAAGTCGGGCATCACCGGGTCGACGAACTACCTCGACAAGGGCGCCGCGGCCACCGCGAAATACACGATCAAGACCGGCTCCGAGTCGGCCACGGCCACCAGCATGGCGAACGGCTACCTGCGCGTGCCGCTGAAGAAGCCGGCCGGCGGCACCAAGGGCGGCGTCGACTACACCTACACCGCCAACGACGCCTCGGTCGCCGACCTGGACGGCGACGGCGAGTACGAGATCGTGCTCAAGTGGGACCCGACCAGCTCCAAGGACAACTCGCAGTCCGGCTACACGGGCAACGTCTACGTCGACGCCTACGAGCTCGACGGCACCCGGCTGTGGCGCATCGACCTGGGCAAGAACATCCGCGCTGGAGCGCATTACACGCAGTTCCAGGCCTACGACTACGACGGTGACGGCAAGGCCGAGGTGGCGATGAAGACCGCCGACGGCACCGTCGACGGCAAGGGCACCACCATCGGCAGCGCCACCGCCGACTACCGCAACAGCAGCGGCTACGTGCTGACCGGCCCGGAATACCTCACCATGTTCAACGGCCAGACCGGTGCGGCCGCCTCCACCGTGGACTACACGCCCGCCCGCGGCACGGTGTCCAGCTGGGGTGACAGCTACGGCAACCGGGTCGACCGCTTCCTGGCCGGCACCGCCTATCTCAGCGGCAGCACGCCCAGCCTGATCGAGGCCCGCGGCTACTACACCCGCAGCGTCGTCACCGCCTGGGACTACAAGAACGGCAAGCTGACCCAGCGCTGGCAGTTCGACTCGAACAAGCAGACCACGCCGGCCGACTGGGCCGGGCAGGGCAACCACCAGCTGTCCGTGGCCGACGTCGACAGCGACGGCAAGGACGAGATCATCTACGGCAGCATGGCTCTCGACGACACCGGCAAGGGCCTGTGGACGACGAAGCTGGGCCACGGCGACACCCTGCACGTGGGGGACCTGATCCCGAGCCGGGCCGGCCTGGAGGTCTACAAGGTCCGCGAGACCAAGGACAGCGGCCCGGCCGACTTCATCGCCGACGCCGCCACCGGCAAGATCATCAGCAAGTCGGCCAGCTGCGGCTGCGACACCGGCCGGGGCGTGGCCGAGGACATCTACGCGGGCAGCGCCGGCGCCGAGCAGTGGTCGTCGAGCGTCAGCGGGCTGCGCAACTCCAGCGGCACCGTGATCGGCAGCAAGCCCAGCTCCACCAACTTCCTGGTCTGGTGGGACGGCGACGCCTCGCGGGAGCTGCTCGACAGCAACAAGATCAGCAAGTGGGCACCCACCGGCGAGACCCGCCTGCTCACCGCGGACGGCGTGCACTCGAACAACAGCACCAAGGCCACCCCGTCGCTGTCCGGCGACATCCTGGGTGACTGGCGCGAAGAGGTGATCTGGCCGGAGACGGACGACACCGCCCTGCGCATCTACAGCACGCCGATCGAGACCTCCACCCGCATCACCACCCTGATGCAGGACTCGCAGTACCGGGTGGCGGTCGCCTGGCAGAACACGGCCTACAACCAGCCGCCGCACCTGAGCTACGCGCTACAGAAGTAACCACCACGAAGGAAGACCATCATGGAAGAGGACGAACCGGGCCTGGTGCGCGACGCCCAGGCCGGTGACCACGCCGCCCTTCGGGAGCTCCTGGCCCGGTACGTCCCTCTGGTCTACAACCTCGTCGGCCGGTCGGTCAGCCGCCCGGCCGACGTGGAAGACGTGACGCAGGAGGCACTTCTGCGGATCGTGCGCGACCTGCCCGAGCTGGGCAGCCCGGCCAGCTTCCGGTCCTGGCTGGTCACCGTCACGGTGCACCAGATCGGCGACCACTTCCGCCGGCTCGGGGCCGAGCCGCTGATCCCGGTCGGGCCGGCCGAGCTCGAGCAGGTGGCCGAGAATGCCGAGCCAGGCATCGGTTTCGAAGACCTGGCGGTGCTCTGGTTCGACCTCCAGGGTCAGCACCGCGAGCTGGTGAACGCCGGCCGCTGGCTCGACCAGGAACACCGCACCCTGCTGGCCCTGTGGTGGGAGGAGTGCGCCGGCCGGATCACCCGGGCCGAGATCGCCACCGCCCTGGAGGTGGGCGAGGCCCACACCGCGGTGCGCCTCCAGCGCATGCGGGAACAGCTCGAGCAGTGTCGCGTGGCCGAGGCCGCGCTCGACCGCGAGCCGCTGTGCACCGTGCTCGACGAGCTGGTGCACGACTGGGACGGCGAACCGAACCCGTTGTGGCGCAAGCGGATCACCCGGCACGTGCGCACCTGCGTGGTCTGCCTGCGCGAGTCCGGTGACCAGCTCCCCGCCGCCCGCCTGTTCGCCGGCCTGCAACTCCTGCCGCTGCCCGCGGCCCTGGTCGCGGCCCTCGTCGCCCGGGACCTCCTCCCCGAGCACGCCTTGTTCACGGACGACGTGGAGCTGGTGGCCGAGCACCCGTCGTCCACCGGTTTCAACAAGGACGGCGGCACCTGGGGAACGGTGCGCTGGGCCGGCCGGATCGCCACGGTCACCACCGCCGCCACGCTGATGCTGTTCGCCGGCGGGTTTCTCTACGACGTCACCCAGACCCCGCGGGTGCGCACCGAGACCCGCAACGACGCAACCGCTCTCAGCGCTTCGATGGCCACCCAGGCGCCCTCCGCCACGGCGACACCGACCCCGAGCCCCACGCCCACCCCCGAGGCGAAGAAGACCACCACCCGCAAGGCTGCCAGAGCCACCGGAGCCGCGACCTCCACCGGCACCTGCTCCACCAACGGCTCCACCGACCGCACCTGGGCCAGCTGGACCATGCCGAACTCCGGTGAGAACCTGCCGGACCAGCACGATTACACGGTGCGGGCGAACGGCACCGTGCTGGACGACGTCACCTGCCTGGTCTGGCAGCAAGACGTCCCGCAGCAGCGCTACACCTTCGAGGCCGCCCAGAACTACTGCGCCGGGCTGGATCTCGCGGGTGGCGACTGGCACCTGCCGACCCGGGTCGAGCTCACCTCGCTGATCGACACCACGCGCTCCGGCACCGCGATCGACCAGAAGGCCTTCCCGGGCACCCCGGTCGCGTTCTTCTGGACGTCGTCGCCCTGGGCCACCGCCCACGACCCGGCCTTCGCCTGGATCGTGAACTTCTACGAGGGCATCACCAGCAACGCCGCCGACCAGTCCGGCGAGTACGCGGTGCGCTGCGTGCAGTCGGCCGCCGGAAAGGGTTCACCGGACTACGAGATCAGCGACGGCCAGGTGGAAGACCCGGGCACCGGCCTGGTCTGGCAGCGCGCCACCGGCCCGGCGATGTCGGCGCAGAAGGCCACCTCCTACTGCGCCGGCCTGACGCTGGGTGGCGAGAAGTGGCGTCTGCCAGGGGTTCAGGAGCTGGCCACGCTGGTCGACGAGACGATCGTCGGCCCGGCGATCGACCGGGACGCCTTCCCGGACACCCCGGCCCGCGACCACTACTGGTCGGCGAACCAGGCTGCCCCGGAAGACGGCGCCCGCTGGGCCCTCAGCTACGACGACGGCTACACCAACTACCGCGACCTGTCCGAGGCCGTGGTGCGCTGCGTGCGCTCGGCCTGACCTACCCGAGCCGCACCGGCAGGGTGGAGCAGCTGTTCGAGAACAGCGACGGAATCGGCACCAGGGTGTCCGGGTCCACGGCTAGCTCGATGCCGGGGTACCGCTCGAACACCGCCGGGATGGCCAGGTTTCCCTCCATCCGGCCGAGCGCCGCGCCCACGCAGACGTGTGCCCCGCCGCCGAAGGCCAGGTTCTTGCGCTGGGTGCGGGTGATGTCGAAGACCTCGGCGTCGTCACCGTGCTGCTTCTTGTCCCGGCCCACCGCGCTGTAGGGCGCCATGATCGCCTCGCCCCGGGGGATCGTCACCCCGGCCACCACGACGTCTTCCAGCGGGTAGCGGAACGGGAAGTTGCCGATCGGGGCGTCCCAGCGCAGCGTCTCCTCCACCACGCCCGCCCAGGTGCGGGGGCCGCCCGCCACCGCGATCGCCCGCTGCTTGGGATGCGTGCACAGGGCCCGGACGGCGTTGGTGATCAGGGCCACCGTGGTCTCCTGGCCGGCCCCGAGCATGATCAGGATGGTGGCGACCAGCTCCTCCTCGCTGAGCGCCTCCGGGTCTTCGTCGCGGGCCTCGATCAGGGCGCTGGTCAGGTCGGTGCCCGGGTTCTCCCGCCGGTACCGCACCTGCTCGGCCAGCAGCCCGTACAGCGCCATCTGGCTGGCCAGCACCTGTTCGGGCGTCAGGTCGGAGCGGAACACGTTGTCCATCTCCGCCTTCAGCTTCCCGCGGTTCTCCTCGGGGATGCCCAGCAGCTCCGAGATCACCAGCACCGGCACCACGTCGGAGTAGTGCTTGCGCAGGTCGACCACCCCGTCGGCGTCGGCGTGCGAGGGCAGCGCGTCGAGCAGCTCGTTCACGATCTGCTCCACCCGCGGGCGCAGCGCCTCCACCCGGCGCGGGGTGAGCGTGGAGGTGACCAGCCGACGCAGCCGCTTGTGCTCGGAACCGTCGGCGGTGAGCATGTTCGTCACCTTGACCATGCCGATCAGCGGCCAGTCGTTGCCCACGTGACCGGACCGGATGTCGTTCCAGTTCTGCCAGTTCTTGCTCTGCCGCGGATCGTTGATCAGCTCGTTCAGCAGCGCGTGATCGGTGATGCTCCAGGCGATCACGTCACCCGGCAGCTTCACCCGCACCACCGGCCCGAGTTCGCGCAACCGGGCCGCTTCACCCTGGTGGTCCCGGCCGGCCGGATCGAGCTCGACCAGGGGCACGCTGTCCGGATCGACAAGTGGATCGACAAGCGGATCGACGCTGAGAGGGGCGGTTTCGGACACGGTGGGCCTCCTGCCGAAGTGACTTGCCAATGAGACCGGGCTCTTCCGTGGGCCCGGCCGGACTCAGGCCCCGGCGCGTGCCAGGGGCGGATCGGCGATCACCGTGGAGAACTCGACCGGCAGCGCCGTCGGCACCCTGGTCCAGGGCGAGGGCAGCCAGGTGAGTTCTTCCGCGGGAATGCTCAGGTGCACGTCGGGCAGCTGATTGAGCACCGTCCCGACCGCCGTGCGCACGATCACCCGGGCCGGCACCCGGGCCGGGCAGGAGTGCGGGCCGGCCGCGAACGACAGGTGCGCCCGGTTGAACGGCTCGGCCACCGGGCCGTTGCCGGTCTGCATCAGCGGGTCGTCCACCACGGCGCCCAGACCGAGCACCAGCACGTCGCCCCGGCGGATGCTCTGACCGCCGAGTTCGCAGTCCTGCAAGGCATACCGGGCCGGCATCACGTTCATCGGCGGTTCCCGCCAGAGCGCCTCGTCCAGCGCGTCGTCCACCCCCAGACTGCCGCCGCGCAGCTGCGCGGAGAACCGCGGGTCGGTCAGCAGCAGGCGCAGGGTGTGCGCGATCCAGGAGGTCATGGTCTCGTTGCCGGCGCCGATCAGTGGCACCAGCGACTGCACCCGCTCCTCGTCGCCGTGCAGGGCCTCGTGCGCCACGATCACACCGGTCACGTCGTTGACCGGGTTCAGTTTCCGGCTCTGCACCAGGTCGATCAGGATCTCGTCGAACCGCCGGTCACCGGCCTGGGAGTTCTCCTGGCTGCCGAACAGCGCGGCCAGGGCCCGGCGCAGTTCCTGGCCGCCCTCCCGGTCCAGCCCGAACAACGTGGCCAGGGCCAGGGTCGGGATGATCGCCGCGTACTCGCCGATCAGGTCGGCGCTGCCGCGTTCGGAGAACTGAGCGATCAGGTCGGTGCACAGCGCCTCCACCTCGCGGCGGATCGCCCGCTGGTCGATGGTGGCGATGCCCTCGTCCACCGGACGGCGCAGCCGGCGGTGCTCGTCCCCGTCGGCCTGGAACAGGTTGGGGCGCCAGCCCATCATCGGCAGCAGCCCCGAATCCGGCGCCACCACACCGTCGTTCAGATCGCGCCAGTTGCGGGCGTCGTGGCTGAACAGCCTTTCGTCCCGGGTCACGGCGAGCAGCTCGCGGTAGCCCATCACCAGCCAGGCCTGCACGCCGGGTTCCAGCTCGACCAGGGCCACCGGCCCCTGCTCGTCACGCAGGCGGCGGAACACCACGCGGTGGTCGGGGGCGGCCGTGGCGGAGATCAGCGGGGTCGCGCCGGCGTGCGCCGGGCAACCCGGAGGGGGTGTGGTCACTGGGCGAACTCCCGGCGCGGGTCGTGGGTGGCGACGTACTCGACCAGGGCCAGCAGCGCCCCGGCCGAGGAGGACCGGTCACGGGCGTCGCACTCCACCACCGGGGTCTCGGGCAGCAGGTCGAGCGCGCCACGCACCTGGTCGAGGGTGACGGCGGGGCCGTCCGGGAAGCGGTTCACCGCCACCGCGAACGGCAGCTCGCGTTCCTCCAGCTGCTCCAGGACGTCGAAACTCTGCTCCAGGCGCCGCACGTCGACGAGCACCAGCACCCCGATGGCGCCGACGGCCAGGTCGGTCCACAGGTCCCAGAACCGCCGCTGGCCGGGCGCCCCGAACAGGTAGAGCACCAGTTCCGGGTTGATGGTGATGCGGCCGAAGTCCATGGCCACGGTGGTGGTGGTCTTCTCGCTGCCGGCACCCAGCTCGTCCACGCCGACACCGGCCTCGGTCATCACCTCCTCGGTGCGCAGCGGGGTGATCTCGCTGACCGAGCCGACCAGGGTGGTCTTGCCCACGCCGAACGCACCGACGACGAGGATCTTGGCCGAGCGGGACACCGTGTCGGGAAGGTAGCGGTCAGCGGATCCCGCGGAGACCATGCAGCACCTCCTGAAGAAGCTGGGAGTCGGGAGCGGCCTGCCGGGGCGCACCGGAGCGCGCGGTCAGGTAGCCGGCGTCGATCAGGTCCGACGCGAGCACGCTGACCAGGCTGACCGGAAGGTCGAGGTGGGCGGCCGCCTCGACCAGCGAGAGCAGCCGCCCGCACATCCGGACCAGGGCCCGTTCCTCGCGGGAGGCCGTGACCGGCAGCTCCCGGGTCGGGTCGGGCGCGATCAGCAGCGTCTCCACGCCGACCGTGTTCCGGGTGGCCCGGGCACGACCCCGGGTGATGACGTAGGGCCGTAATGGCCGGGCACCGAACGGCTGGCTGAACTGGTGGCGGTCTGGTTCCCCAGACCCGCTCACGGTGCGTCCTGCCGCGCGGGGCTGCTCAGGTTCTCGGCGCCGATCTTCAGCACCTGGGCCTGCATCGCCCGGGCCACCGCGCGCGGGTCCACCACCGGGTCGGCGACCACGGCCAGGTGGGCACCGTCGGCGCTGCGCAGGAACAGGAAACCGCCCTCGAACTCGATCATCTGGTGCCGCACCGCGCCGTCGCCGGTGCCGAACTCCGCGCCCAGGGCACGGCCCAGCGACTGGAGTCCGGAGCAGGTGGCGGCCAGGCGCTCGGCACGGTCGCGGCCCAGGCCGGCGGAACCGGCCAGGAGCAGGCCGTCCACGCTGAAGACGACCACGTCCCGCACCCCTGGAACGACACTCACCTCGGCGATCATCCAGCCACGGTCGTTCTGACGGTTCTTCTGCGGGTCGCTCATCCCTGCGCGGCGTCCTTCCGGGTGGTCGAGGAGCTCTGTTCGCCCTCGGGATCGGAGTCGTTCGTGGTCGGTTCGTTCACCGCCGCGTCCGTCGATGGGGTCTCCGTCGGGGAATCGGCAGCCGGGGTCACCGGGATGGGCTGGGACCCCTCGAAGAACCGCTCCATCCAGTCGCCGGCCTCTTCCGGGGCGGTGGCGGGAGCGGTCGAGACCACGGGCCGGGGTCGGCCGGCCGGGTCTCCTCCGAAGGGCCTGGTCTGGTCACGACGCCGCGAACGGCGTTGCGGCAGCTGGACGTCCGCACCGTCGACCGGCTCGGCCGGGTCGGTGCCGACGGGGGTGTGCGGCTCGAACAGGCTGGCCGGTGGTGCCGGTGTCACCGGTGCCGTCGGCGCAGCCGGGGGTTCAATGGTGGACGCCGGTGCGGGCGTGGGCGCGAACATCGAGTTCGGCGCGGGGTCGGGTGCGGGGTTCAGCACCGGGTTCGGCACCGGGCTCGACACCGGGCTCGGTGCCGGCTCGGGCGGGAGCACCGGGGCGGGCAGCGCCACGGTCTCGATCAGGCGGCTGGGCACCAGCACCACGGCGCGCACCCCGCCGTAGGGCGACATGCCCAGGTCGACGGTGAGCCCGTGCCGGCGGGCGAACCGGCCGACCACCGCGAAGCCGGTCTGTGGAATCTCGCCCACGTCACCGACATTCAGCAGGCGCCGGCCGGAGACGATCTCCCGGGCCTCGGCCAGCCGGTACTCGTCCAGACCGAAACCGCTGTCGTCGATCTCGATCACGGCGCCGCGCTGCACGCCGCGCACCGACACGGTGACCGGGGCCGAGGGCGCCGAGTACTCGGTGGCGTTGGCCAGCAGCTCGGCCACCAGGTGGATCAGCGGCTCGACCACCGACGGCACCGAGGCCACGGTCTGGTCGCCGGTGACCTGCACCCGGCTGAACGCGACGATGCGGCCGGAGGCGGCGCGGGCCACGTCGACCAGCGCCAGCGGTGCCGGCCACTGCTGCCCCGGCCACTCGTCGCACAGCACCTTCACGCTCTGCGCGTGCCGGGCCTGCTGGGTGGCCGCGTGGTCGACCCGCATCGTGGTCTCGAGCAGGTCCGGGTCGCCCGGGTGCTTCTCGGCCAGGCCGCTCATCGCCTGCTGGATGCGGTGGGCCGAGGTCTGCACCCGGCTGGCCAGCTCGACCAGGGCCAGGCGCCGCGACTCCTCACGCTCCAGCATGGCCGTGCCGATCTGGCTCAGCATCTCCTCGAGCAGGGCGGCGGTCTCCGGGGCCAGGTCGTCCGGCCGGTCGGCGCCCGGGGTGCGGGTGCCGGCCAGGGCGGCGGGCAGCCGCACCTTCAGCATGTGCTCCAGCTCGCGCTGGAGATCGGCCACCCGGCGCCGTTCCCGGGCGGCCTCGGCCTCCGGCGCGGTCGGGTCCGGGCCGGCCGACAGCACCGGCGGGTTGCCGGTGCGCGACGCGGGCGGGTCGATCCGGGCCCAGCTGCCGCCCAGGTGCTGGGTGTCCGGCCAGGGGGCCGAACGGTGACGGGCCCAGGCGGCGGCACCGGCCACCAGGGCACCGACCAGCCAGGGAGACGGTGAACGACGAGGGGGCCGGGCTGCACTCGTCAATGGACACCCTTCGCGTCACGAGACGGTCAGATCAATAATTCAAACGGTCCGGGGGTATTAATACCCGTATCGGACTAATGGGCGAAAAACCTAGCACAAGTCCCTAAGGGCTCCCACAGAACACGATGAACGAATTCACCGTCCCCGATGATTTTCTGGTGTCCTCCCGCCGGTGGCAGCCTGGTCGCATGCACCACGACAGCGCCTCCGCCGGCGACCGCGGGCGGCCGCACGCTCTGCCGGACCGCCGGGCGCTGGCCGCGGCCCTGCCCGAACCGGGCACATGGCAGCCCTTTCCGCGTCTCGACCGGAACCGGGCCGGACTGGACACGGCGGTCCGCGAGGCGGCGGACCGGCACCTCGCCACACCCTGGCCCACCACCTCACCGACAACCGCACCGACAACTCCTCACCTGCTGGAACGACTCGCGGCCGCGACCCTGGCCGCCCACCTGACCGGCGAGCAGCGGTTTTTCGACGACGTGGTGCACGGCGTCCGGGCGGTGTGCGACCGGAGCAGCCGGTGCCGGCCCGGCCCTCGCCGTCCATGCCCGGATCTGCTGTCCACCGAAACCGCAGCCCTGCTGGCCTGGGTGGATCATCTGCTCGGCGACCGGGTGCGGGAGCTGCGTGAACTGATCGCCGGGGAGGTGCGGCAACGGGTGCTGGAGCCGTACCGCTCCACCGGGCGGGCGGTTCACGCCGGTGTCGTGCCGGCCGCGCTCCAGCTGGCCGCGAGCCGGGAGCAACTGCTCGACGTGCTCGACCGGACCGTGCACCACCTGGGCCACCTGCTCGGCCGGCCGCCCGGCGACGGGTTCCCGGCCGCCGCCGTGACCGAGACGCTGGAGTGGATCCGGCTGGCCACCGGCCTCGACGGGTTCAGCCGTCCGGAACTCGTCGAGGTGGCGGAACGTCCGCCGGCCACACTGATGAGCCCGCACCAGTCCGTCGACATCATCGAAAAATCCGACCTGACGCCACATTTGCTGTACCTTCTCGGCACCCGGCTGGAGCTCCCCGAGGTGCGCCGGCACGCCCTCGCCCTACGGGAACCGCACCCCCTGCCCGCCGCGACCTCGCTCGGTCGCACCCTGCTCGACCTCGCAGACCCGGCCTGGAGCCGCGATATCGCCCAGGATCAGCCGGGTTTCCCCTACCCGGCGCGGACCTGGCTGCCGGGTTCCGAGGTGCTGACCGTGCGGCGTCTGCCCGGCGGAACCGAGGGGGTGTTCCTGGCGGTGCGGGGAGGGCACAACGGCGGGCAGCCTTCCCGGGGCGACGTGGGCACGGTGGTGATTGGCTGGGACGGTGAGCCTTTGGTGATCGGCGCGGCCCACCACAACGTGCCGGTGGTGAACGGTCACCACCAGGCAGCGGGCCGGCGGCACCGGGCCGTGGACGTCTCCTGCGACATCGGCCGGCACGGCGCCGGGCTCACGCTCGACCTGGCCCCCGCCTACCCGGACGAGGCCGGGGTGCGCAGTCTGCGCCGCCGGGTGCTGCTCGACCGGGCTCCGGGCTGGGTGGTGCTGCGCGACCGCTGGGACCTGACCGCTCCGGCGTCCCTGCACTGGCCCTTCATGCTGCGGCACGAGCCCCGGCCGGTGGCCCCGGGTGAGCTGGAACTGGTTCATGGCGTCGTCCTCGCGTTTCCCGAAGGGCTGAGCGTGGAGGTGAGCGAGGTGCGGCCGGCCGGGCACGGCGCACCGCTGTTCCGCCTCGACCTGGGCCACCCGGAACCGGGGACGACGGGGGTGGTCACGTTCACCGTGCGCCTGCGGTTCTGATCCGGGACAGGTGCTGCGGCAGGCCGTGTTCTAGGCTGGCCGGATGGATGCGGCAGAGGTGAGGCTGGACGTCTGGATCTGGTCGGTTCGCCTGTTCAAGTCCAGATCGGTGGCGTCGAGCGCCTGCCGGGGCGGGCACGTGGCGGTCAACGGGGCCAAGGCCAAACCGTCCACCACGGTGCGGGTGGGCGACCGGATCGAGGCCCTCACCACGGGCGGTGAGCGGATCGCGGTGGTGCGCCGGCTGATCCAGAAGCGGGTGGGCGCGGCCGTGGCCGTCACCTGCTACGAAGACCTCACCCCGGCACCTCCACCGAAGGAGGAGATCGTCCAGGTCGCCGTGCGTGACCGGGGCGCGGGCCGCCCGACCAAGCGGGACCGGCGTCAGCTGGACCGGCTCCGTCCCCCCGCCTGGTAGCTGCACACTCAACATTCCGCCCGGTGAGCCGACGTCAGAGAGGTCTGCTCATGGGAGGAACAGTGCTCGGTCAGCTCCGCAGGTTCCGCATCGGGACCCGCCTCGCGGTGGCGTTCGCCGTGGTCACGATCATGCTCGCGGCCGCCACCGGCGCCGCGCTGGTGGGCATGCAGAAGCAGAGAGCCTCGGCCGACCAGGTCGAGAGCCTCAGTAAGCTGGTCAACGCCGTCGACAAGGTCAGCTTCTACAACGCCGACATCTCCGGCTGGCAGGTTGCCTACGCCTGGGACACCCGTCGGCCCAGTGTGAAGGATCCGTTGTCGGAGGACTCTGCCAACCGGGCCGGTTTCTTGGCGGACAAGGCCAAGCTGCTGGCCTACCTGGAGAGCTTCCCGGTGTCGTCGATGAGCGCATCGGAGAAGGAGACGTTCGCCGGCATCAAGGAGAACTGGACCACCTACTTCGCCTCCGACGACACGGCCTACGCCCTGTTCAAGGCGGGGCGGTTAAACGCCGGGGACGACGAGATCCTGAATGTCGGCTACACCTCGTACAACAAGCTGCTGGAGCAGACCGCCGCCATCACCACGTCGGTCAACCAGCGCCTGGACGACGAGAGAGCCGACGCCACGCACGACGCCGACCTGGTGCGCACCCTGGTGGCGAGCACCCTGCTGATCTCCGTGGTGCTGGCCGGGCTGCTGGCCTGGACGGTCACCCGCAGCATCACCTCGCCGCTGAGCCGCACCGTGGACGCCCTGCGCCGGGTCGCGTCCGGCGACCTGACCAGCACGCCGGTGCCCTCCGGCAAGGACGAGGTGACGACGGCGGACGCCGCACTGGCCGAGGCGGTGGAGAACACCCGCGGCGCGGTGCTCGCCCTGACCCAGGGCTCCGCCACGCTCACCTCACTGTCGGCCGACCTGAACCAGACCGCGGCCAAGCTGACCGCCAGCAACACCGAGAGCGCGCAGCAGGCCGCCCGGGTGGCCGACGCGGCCGACGACATCTCCACCAGCGTGCAGACCGTCGCGGCGGGCAGCCAGGAGATGGGGCAGTCGATTCAGGAGATCGCGACCAACGCCACCGAGGCCGCCCGGGTGGCCGGCCAGGCCGTGAGCAGCGCGGAGGCCACCAGCCAGGTGGTCGGCCGGCTGGGCGAGGCGTCCGCCGAGATCGCCACGGTGGTGCAGGCGATCACCCAGATCGCCGAGCAGACGAACCTGCTGGCGCTGAACGCGACGATCGAGGCGGCCCGGGCCGGGGAGTCGGGCAAGGGCTTCGCGGTGGTCGCCGACGAGGTCAAGCAACTGGCGCAGGAGACCGCACGGGCCACCGAGGACATCGTGGCCAAGGTGCAGGCGATCCAGTCCGACACCAGCGCGGCGGTCTCGGCGATCAGCGAGATCTCCGAGGTCATCGACCAGATCAGCACTTTCCAGAACACCATCGCCGCGGCGGTCGAGGAGCAGACGGCGGTGACGGCGGAGATGGCGCGCAACGTGTCCGGGGTGGCCGACGGCTCGGGCGAGATCGCCGCGAACGTGTCGGTGGTGGCCCGGGCGACCGAGCAGACCTCCAGCCAGCTGGCCGAGGTGGGTGCGGCGGCGGCCTCGCTGGACGCGTCGTCGCAGGAGCTCCAGGACGTGGTGCGGCGCTTCCGGATCTGAGGCACCGGCCGGCCGGGGTTGGGGACAGTGCAGGTGTCCGCTTCTCACCAATTGTCCGGAAGCCTTTCCCGGGGGCTTACTGGAAGCAAGCCACCCGCCCCCGGCACCGGACGGATGCCGGACGCCCTGCGGGTGAGGGAGGGGCGCCGACCGGGCAGCGGCGCGTGGCGGGTGCGCGGTCCCTGGCTTGACGGGGGCAGGGACCGCGCCCCTTAATCCCGGCCCTCAGTGACGCGGCGGGGCGGTGCTCTCGCGCACCACCAGCTCCGGGGCGATCACCACCCGGCCGTGGTCTGCGTCGCCGCTGCCGATCTGGGCCAGCAGGGCCTTCAGGCTGCGGCGCCCGACCTCTTCGAACGGCTGGCGCACGGTGGTCAGCGGCGGGCTGAAGTAGCCGGCCTCGGGGATGTCGTCGAAACCCACCACGCTGATGTCGCCGGGCAGGTCGCGGCCGTTCTCACGTAGGGCGCGCAGCACGCCGACGGCCATCGAGTCGTTGGCCACGAACACCGCGGAGACGTCGGGCATGCGGCTCAGGATCTGGCCCGCGTCGTAACCGGTGGACGCACTCCAGTCACCGTGGAGCAGTGGGGGGACGTCGACACCCGCCTCGCGCAGAGCCGTGGTCCAGCCGGTGATCCGGTCCTGCGCCTCGTACCAGTGGGTGGGACCGGCGACGTGCCAGACCGTGGCGTGGCCGAGGCCGAGCAGGTGCTCGGTGGCCAGACGGGCCCCGGCGCTCTGGTCGACGGCGATCACCGGCATGCCGTGGCCGACCGAGCTCTCGATGGCGACCAGGGGCAGGTGACGGGCCATCGACTCCAGCGACTCGCCGACCGAGGTGAGCGGGGCGACCACGATGATGCCCTCGACGCCCTGGTGTTCCAGGCGGTTGACGGCCCGCTCGACCGAACCACCTTCTCCGCCGCCGACATTCGCGACGGTGAGGATGTAACCCTCTTCGCGGGCGGCCGACTCGACGCCGTAGAGCATGGACATCGGCCCGTAGAGGGCGCCGCCGATGGTGACCAGGCCGAGCACCTTGGAACGGCCGGTGACGAGGGTGCGGGCCGCCGAGTTGGGGCGGTAACCGAGTTCTTCGATGGCGGCGAGGACGACGGCACGGGTGCGGGAGCTCACGCCGTCGCTCCCGTTCAGGACCCGGGAGACGGTCTGGTGCGACACCCCTGCGAGCCTGGCCACATCGTGCATCCCGGGACGTTTGCGGTGGCCCGCGTTGCTCGCGTTGCCACCGGAACTGCCGCCCGGATTGCCGGAATTCCCTGGATCGCCGCCGGCCTGGGCCGCCGCCCGGGACGGGGGTGTCATGAAACTGATCCTAACGTCGCAGGATTCACGCGCGGGGTCGGTCGTGCTGACGAGCCCTGGCACGGGCACTGCATTCGTGCCCGTGCCAGGGGTTTTCGATCACATTCGGGGCATTGACGCCGGAATGTCTCAGCGGCCGCCGGCACCCGCGCGACGCTTGGTCCACACGTCGAACGCCACCGCGAGCAGCAGCACCAGACCCTTGACCAGCATCACCTGCTCGCTCGGGGCTCCGAGCAGCGACATGCCGTTGTTGATGACCGCCATGATCAGACCGCCGGTGATGGCACCGACGACCTTGCCGACGCCACCCTGCACGGCCGCACCACCGATGAAGGCGGCGGCGATCGCGTCCAGCTCGAAGCTGTTACCGGCGGTCGGGCCGGCCAGGTTCAGCCGGCCGGCGAAGATGATGCCCGCCACGGCGGACAGCACACCCATGTTCACGAACAGCCAGAAGGTGACCTGCTTGACCTTCACGCCGGAGAGCATGGCGGCGTTGACGTTGCCACCGATGGCGTAGATGTGACGGCCGAACACGGCGCGGTTGGTGATCAGCGTGTAGATCACGACCAGCGCGCCGAGCAGCAGCAGCACCCAGGGCAGGTTCTTGAACCGGGCCAGCTGCACGATGACGAACATCAGCACCACGGACGGCGCGATGACCTTCAGCAGGAACAGGCTGATCGGCTCGACGGCCTGGCCGAAGCCGGCCCGGGCCGAGCGGGCTCGCCACTGCGTCCAGATGATCGCGACCACGAGGGCCAGACCCACGAGCAGGGTGACCAGGTCGGCGCCGCCGAGGGCGCCGAGGGCCACGTTGCCGAGCCAGCCGGGGGTGAAGCCGTTGGCCATCGAGCGCACCGTGTCGGGGAACGGGCCGATGCCCTGGTTACCCAGGATCATCATCGTCGCGGCACGGAACAGGAGCATGCCGGCCAGAGTGACGATGAAGGCCGGGATGCCGAAGTAGGCCACCCAGTAGCCCTGCCAGGCACCGATCAGCGCACCCATGACCAGGGTGAGCGGGATCGCGATCGCCCAGTGGACGTCGTGATTCACCATCAGGACGGCCGCGAAGGCACCGGTCGCCGCGAGTACCGATCCCACCGACAGGTCGATGTGACCCGCGATGATGATCAGGATCATGCCGATCGCCAGAATCAGGATGTAGCTGTTCTGGATGATGACGTTCGACAGGTTCTGCGGCTGGAGCAGACGGAAGTCCGTCAGCACCGCGAACAGCAGCACGATCGCCGCGAAGGCGATGTAGATGCCGTTCTCGCGCAGGTTGCCCACGCTGAACGAGAAGCGGCTCTTCGGCTTCTCGGTCGTCTTGGTGGCGCCGGCCGGGGCCGGGGCGGTGCCCTCCGCGACCTTCGCCGCGTTCTCCGCCTTGACGTCCGCGACGGCGGGCTCGGCGACCGTGGTCGCGACGACCTCGGTCTCGGCAGCCTTGGTCTCGGCAGCCTTGGTCTCGGCCGTCTCGGTCTCGGCAGCCTCGGTCTCGGCAGCCTCGGTCTCGGCAGCCTCGGTCTCGGCAGCCTTGGTCTCGGCAGCCTTGGTCTCGGTGACCTCGGCCGCCGGGGTCTCGACCGCGGGGGTCTCGACCGCGGCAGCCTCGACCTTGGCCTCGTCCGCCGTGGTTCCCTCGGTCTTCGGGGCGTCCTGCGCCTTGGTCTCCTCGACCGCGGCGGTCTCCTCGACCTTGGCAGGCTCCTCGACCTTGGCGGGCTCCTCGGTCTTGGCCACCTCGGCGTCCTCGGTCACCGCAGCGTCCTTGGCCACCGCAGCGTCCTTGGCCACCGCAGCGTCCTCGGTCACCTCGGCGTCCTTGGTCACCTCGGCGTCCTTGGTCGTCCCGGTCGCCGAGTCCTTCGGCTCCTGAGGCTCTTTCGTCTCGATGTCAGGCTTCGAGGAGGAATCGGTCGTCGCCATGGTTCACTCCTGCCCTCGCGTCATGTACTGCATGAGCAGCTCCTGGGTGGCTTTTTCGCGAGGCACCTCGCCGGTGATCCGTCCCGCCGACAGGGCGTAGATCCGGTCGCAGATGCCGAGCAGCTCGGGGAGCTCGGAGGAGATCACGAGGACCGCCTTTCCCTCCGCGGCGAGCTGGTTGATGATCTGGTAGATCTCGTACTTGGCGCCGACGTCGATACCGCGCGTCGGCTCGTCGAGAATGAGCACATCGGGATCCGTGTAGATCCACTTGGCCAGCACGACCTTCTGCTGGTTGCCACCGCTCAGCTTGCCGGTGATCGAGGCCACGGTCGGCGCCTTGATCCGCAGGCTCTTGCGGAAACCCTCGGCCACGGAGAGCTCTTGGTTGTCGTCCACCCAGCCGCCCTTGGCCAGCTTGCCCAGGGCCGCGGCGGAGACGTTCCGCCTGATGTTGTCGATCAGGTTGAGGCCGTAGCGCTTCCGGTCCTCGGTGGCGTAGGCCAGGCCGTGCTGGATGGCCTGCTGCACGTTCTTCGCCTCGATCGGCTTGCCGAACTTGTACAGCTGGCCGCTGATTCCGGTGCCGTAGCTGCGTCCGAACACGCTCATCGCGAGTTCGGTGCGCCCGGCACCCATCAGACCGGCCAGGCCGACGACCTCGCCGGCCCGCAGCGTGAGGTTGGCGTCCTTGATCAGGACGCGGCCGTGCTGGGTCGGGCTGTGCACGGTCCAGTTCTCGATCCGCAGGACCTCGTCGCCGATCTCGATGGCGGGATCGCGGTCGGGGTAACGGTTCTCGAGCGAGCGTCCGACCATGAGCGAAATGATCCGGTCCTCGGTGACCGCATCGTTGCGCATGTGCAGGGTGTCGATCGTCTGACCGTCACGGATGATCGTGACCTGGTCGGAGATCGCCTCGATCTCGTTCAGCTTGTGCGAGATGATCACACAGGTGATGCCCTCGTCACGCAGCCCGCGCAGCAGGTCGAGCAGGTGCGCCGAGTCCGCGTCGTTGAGGGCGGCCGTGGGCTCGTCGAGGATCAGCAGGCGAACCTTCTTCGAGAGCGCCTTGGCGATCTCGACCAGCTGCTGCTTGCCCACGCCGAGGTCCACGATCTTCGTGGTCGGGTTCTCGGCCAGACCGACCCGCTTGAGCAGCTCGGCCGCCCGCTGGTTGGTCTCGTCCCAGTTGATCAGGCCACGCTTGACCGTCTCGTTGCCCAGGAAGATGTTCTCCGCGATCGACAGCTCGGGAACGAGCGCGAGTTCCTGGTGGATGATGACGATTCCGCGTTCTTCGCTGTCGCGGATGTTCGAGAAGTGGCAGGTCTCGCCGTCGAAGACGATGTCGCCCTCGTACTCACCGAACGGGTAGACCCCTGACAGAACCTTCATCAGGGTGGACTTCCCGGCGCCGTTCTCGCCGCAGATGGCGTGGATCTCGCCCTGCGCCACCGTGAAAGTGACGTTCTGCAACGCCTTCACGCCCGGGAAGGTCTTGCTGATGTTACGCATTTCTAGGATGTTGCCGGGCATCCGCGCTCCTCAAGGGGATGCGCCGGCCCGCCCGTGACCAGGCGGAGGGGATGCCTGTGGGCGGACCGGCAGCTGGGGGACTTCAGCTCACTTGAGGTCGTCTTCGGAGTAGTAACCCGAGTCGACCAGGACTTCCTGGTAGTTGTCCTTGGTGATGATCTGCGACTCGAGCAGCTGCGACGGAACGACCTTCTTGCCGTTGTCGTAGTCCTCGGTGTTGTTGACCTCGGGCGTCTCACCCTTGAGCAGGTCGTCGGCCATCGTCACGGCGACATCCGCGAGCTTGCGGGTGTCCTTGAAGATGGTCGAGTACTGCTCGTCGGCGGCGATCGACTTGACCGAGGCGGCCTCGGCGTCCTGACCCGTCACGATCGGGTAGTCCTGGTCGCCGGTGCCGTAACCGGCGCTCTTCAGCGCCGACAGGATGCCGATGCTGATGCCGTCGTACGGCGAGAGCACACCGTCGATCTTGGCGTCACCGTAGGACTTGGTGATCAGGTCTTCCATGCGCTTCTGGGCCGTGGCCGGGTCCCAGCGCAGGATGGCGACGGTCTTGAACTCCGTCTCCTTGCTCTTGACGACCAGGCGGCCGTCGTCGAGGTACGGCTTCAGGGTGTCCATCGCGCCGTTGAAGAAGAACGTGGCGTTGTTGTCGTCCGGCGAGCCGGCGAAGAGCTCGACGTTGAACGGGCCCTTCTCGTCGGTCTCCTTGCCGTCCGCGTCCACCAGACCGAGGCCGGTCAGGAGCGAGGTGGCCTGCTGCACGCCGACCTTGTAGTTGTCGAAGCTGGCGTAGTAGTCGACAGCTTCGGTGTCACGCAGAAGGCGGTCATACGCGATGACCTTGATGCCCTGCTCCTTGGCCGACTCCAGCTGCGAGGTCAGCGCCGTGCCGTCGATGGCAGCGACGATGAGAACCTTGGCGCCCTGGGCGATCTGGTTCTCGATCTGGTTGACCTGCGTCGGGATCTGGTCCTCGGCGTACTCCAGGCTGACCTTGTAGCCGAGCTTCTCGAGCGCGGCCTTCACGTTGTCGCCGTCGTCGATCCAGCGCTGCGAGGACTTGGTCGGCATGGTCACGCCGACCAGCGAGCCCTCGACGTCGCCGCCGCTGCTGCTGGTGCCACCGGTCTTCTCGGACGACCCACACGCCGCGAGGGCGGTCACGAGGGTCAGACCGGCGATGATCCGGGTAACTCTGCTGCGTTGCATCTGTTCTCTCCGGGAACTCGGGCGGCCATCCTTGGCCGCCGGACAGGACTACTACAGGGGGGACCTATCGTCAGAAGCCTTGCGCCAGGCGGTAGTACGCCTGGTTCCACCTCAGTTCGCGTCCGAACAAACGGACGTCGGTCGAGGCGTCGATCAGTGCCAGCTCGGTCTCCAGCATGTCGGCGAGGTCGCCGAGGTGCTCGCCGGTCAGGGCGGTGGAAAGAACTGTGTGGTGCGGGCCGCCCGCCATCAGCCAGGACTCGGCGGATGTGGCCAGGTCGGGCTGGGGCTTCCAGACCGCGCGGGCGACAGGGAGCTTCGGAAGAGCTTCGAGAGGCTCGACCACCTCGATCTCGTTGGCGACGAACCGGAACCGGTCGCCCATGTCGGCGATACCGATCGTGACCGCCTCACCGGGCATGGCGTCGAACACCATGCGCACCGGGTCCTCGCGGCCGCCGATGCCCAGCGGGTGGATCTCGATCCTCGGCTTGGCAGCAGCGATGCTCGGGCAGACCTCGAGCATGTGGGCGCCGAGGATGAGCTCCTGGCCGGGCACCAGGTGGTAGGTGTAGTCCTCCATGAAGGACGTGCCGCCGGGCAGGCCCTGCGCGGCGGACTTCAGGGTGTGCAGCAGCACCGACGTCTTCCAGTCGCCCTCGCCGCCGAAGCCGTAGCCGTCGGCCATCAGCCGCTGCACGGCCAGGCCGGGCAGCTGGCGCAGGCCGCCGAGGTCCTCGAAGTTCGTGGTGAAGGCCTTGAAGCCGCCCTCGGTCAGGAAACTGCGCAGCCCGACCTCGATGCGGGCGCCGTAGCGCAGGGAGTCGTGCCGCTCCCCGCCGGCGCGCAGCTCCGGCGCCACGTCGTAGAGGTCCTCGTACTCCTTGACCAGGCTGGTGATCGCGGCCTCGTCCACCGCGTCCACGACCTCGACCAGCTCGTTCACGCCGTAGGTGTTCACCGACGTGCCGAACCGCAGCTCGGCCTCGACCTTGTCGCCCTCGGTCACCGCGACGTTGCGCATGTTGTCGCCGAACCGGGCCAGGCGCAGGGTGCGCATGGCGTGGCGGCCGGCCGCGGCGCGGGCCCAGACACCGACCTTCTCGATGGTGCGCGGCGAGCTGACGTGGCCGGCGACGGTCTTGCGCGGGGTGCCGAGACGCGTCTGGATGTAACCGAACTCGCGGTCGCCGTGGGCGGCCTGGTTCAGGTTCATGAAGTCCATGTCGATCTCGGCCCACGGCAGGGCCTCGTTCGCCTGGGTGTGCAGGTGCAGCAGCGGCTTGTCCAGCGCGTCCAGGCCGGAGATCCACATCTTGGCCGGGGAGAACGTGTGCATCCAGGCGATCAGGCCGATGCAGTTGTCGTCGGCGTTGGCCTCGAGCATGATCCGGCGGATCGCGGCCGACTCCTTGAGCACCGGCTTCCAGACCACCTCGGCCGGGATCGCGCCGGAGGCGGCGAGGGCCTGCGAGATCGCCTGCGACTGGCTCGCGACCTGCTCCAGCACGTCGTCGCCGTACAGGTTCTGGCTTCCGGTGAGGAACCAGATCGTCTTTTCCTGCGTCATCTCAAAATCCTTGTCACTCGGTCCGATTCAACGTCAAAAGCAGCGGCCCCTGGGGCGACGATGGACGCCCCAGGAGCCACCGCGGTCATCGGCCGTAGACGTTCTGGTAGCGGTCGAAGAGGCTGTCGATGTCGCCCTGCGCCAAGCGCTCCACCGGGCCGAGCGTGCGGGCGAGGTGCACCGTGCGGGCCACCTCCTCCAGCATCACCGCGGCCTTGACGGCGGCCTTGGCGCTCTTGCCGATGGTGAAGGGACCGTGCTGGGCCATCAGGACCGCCGGGGAGTTGTGCCCGCTCAGCGTCTCCACGATGCCGCGGCCGATCGAGTCGTCGCCGATCAGCGCGAACGGGCCGACCGGGATGTCGCCGCCGAACTCGTCGGCCATCATCGTCAGCACGCACGGGATCGGCTCACGCCGGGCGGCCCAGGCGGTCGCGTAGGTGGAGTGGGTGTGCACGACGCCGTTCACGTGGGGCATGTGCTTGTACACGTAGGCATGCGCGGCGGTGTCGGACGAGGGGTTGTGGTCACCCTCGACCAGGTTGCCGTCCAGGTCCACGACCACCATCGCGTCGGCGTCCAGGTCGTCGTAGGAGACGCCGGACGGCTTGATCACGGCGAGGTCGGCGCCGGGCACCCGGGCGGACACGTTGCCGGCGGTCCACACCACCAGCCCGTTGCGCGGCAGCTCGGCGTGCAGCCGGGCCACCTCCTCACGGATCGAGGCGACCGTGGTGCGGATGTCTTCGGTGATGGTCACGGCTTCCCAGCAATCTGCCCCGCGCGCACGGGGTGCCGCGGAGCCGTCGATCTCTTCTGTCCATCGTTGCCACCGCAGACGGAAAGGTCTTTCGCAGTGGGGTTCTCGCGGCGGCTGAGGCAGCTCCGGCCGCGCGGTCCGTCGACGTCGGCAGGCAGGATCATGAGCCCCGCACCACCGGACCCGCCGCTGTGCGACACGGCGGCTGAACGCTCGTGCAGCTGCTGCGCCGCCATGCCCGTCTCCCTCGACGTTCGTCAACTCATCATTGTGAACGTTAACAACGTTCGCTGGGGTGAGAGCTTGCGGGACAGGCCTCGCCCCTGTCAAGAAGGCCTTAAGACCCGGATCCCACCCCGTCCTCGAGGGCTGAACCGCAGTTCAGGGCCATGAAGGTGAGCTGGGTGATCACCAGCACGAGCCTGAACCGGAAAGTTGTGACCGTTAACGAAAGGCGAAACGGTCAAACGCTCCGCCGGGTATTAGACCGGAACTGATGTGACTGACGGGACGGAAAGACACATTCGGTCGCCGAACGGTCGGCATAGCCCGCCGAACGGTCGAATCATGGCGACGAACGGTCGTCGAAACCCGTGGACGGCGCCGAGACCGGGCCGTTATCCACCGAATTCGGTTACTCGCCGTTATCTTTCATAAACTGAGCGCGATCAATGCGGACCCGTTGAGGCGATGTGAGGTGGACAAGTGGGCAGAGCCGGAACTCCCCCGCACTGGTCCGTCCGCTACCGGCACCAGCTCGCCGCGGTGCGGGTGGGGGCACTCGTGGCCGCGGCGGTGGTGGCGACGCTGGCGGCGGAGGCGTTCGTCCTGCTCACGGCCGCCGCCCGGGCCAGGACAGACGAGCTGCTCGCCTCCGCCCTGACCACGGGCGCTCTGGCCGCACTGCCGGCCGTGGTCGGCGGTCCGGCACTGCTCTGGATCCGCCGCTCGGCGCTGAACTATCGCCAGCTGATCACCGAAACCTGCTGCTGCGTGATGGCTTGCGACCTGGTCATGACGATCGTGGTGACGGTGGCGCTGCTGCGCTGAGCGACCTCAGTGAGTCAGCTTGAGGCCCACCACACCGCCGACGATCATCAGCAGGAAGAGGACCTTGGGCACCGAGACCGCCTCTGCCCCGGTCACCATCGCGAACAGCACGGTCAGCACCGCGCCGATTCCCACCCACACCGCGTACGACGTGCCCACCGGCAGGGTGCGCATCGCATAGGCCAGGCCGGCCGTGCTGGCCAGCATGCCGACGGCGAATACGGCCGTGGCAACGGGTTTGGTGAATCCCTCGGAACGGCCGAGAGCGACGGCCCAGACCGCCTCGAGGATTCCGGAGACGACGAGAACGAACCACGACATGACGAGCCTCCCGATGCCGTCTTGTCGCGCTCCGGGTACGGCATACCTCGTCCGGGGACCATGTTCAGATGGCCCTGCCCCCAGGGAAGCAAACCCGCCCGGGCCTGTCCACCCCCTTCACGCGGAAGGGGCATCCGGTCAGGAGGCGCCGGCAGCCTGGGACTTCAGCACCTCGTCACGGGTCGGGATGCTGCTCGCCGCACCTGGGCGCTGCACCGCGAGAGCGCTGACGGCGGTGGCGAACCGGGCCGCCGACACCAGCCGGCCGAGCAGCTCCCCGGCCGCACCGGAATCCGATCCACCTGCCGAACGGCCGGTTTCGCGGGACGAACGGCCCCGACCGGCGTCCGGACGGCCGAGTTCTCCCGCCGACCGGTCCAGTTCGGCCGCCAGCGCGCCGCAGAACGCGTCACCGGCGCCGGTGGTGTCGACCGCCCGCACCCGGTGCGCGGGCACCGCGACCGGTTCACTGCCGCGCACGGCGATGAGTGAGCCCTGCGCACCCAGCGTGAGTACCACCGCCGGAACCTGTTCCAGCAGCCGGGCCGCCAGTTCCCCGGCGGGGGCGGAGGATCCGTTCAGGTCGGCGGCCTCGTGCTCGTTCACGATCAGCACGTCGACCAGGGCGAGCAGGTCCGGGTCCACCTCGCGGGTGGGCGCGGCGTTCAGCAGAACCAGTGCGCCGGGGGCGGCCGAGCGGGCGGCGTCCACCATGGAGGTCTGCGGAATCTCCTGCTGCATCAGCAGGATCCGCGAGGTGGCGACGACCTCTCGCTCGGCGGCGGTGAGCTCGGTGACGGTGGCGTTGGCGCCGGGCACCACGATGATGACGTTCTCGCCGTCGTCGCCGACCGTGATCCAGGCGGTGCCGGTGGCGACGGGCGAGGTGCGGGTGCGGGTGTCCACCCCGGCACCGCGTAGCTCGGTCAGGAGGCGCGCGGCCGCGGCGTCGTCACCCAGTGCCCCCACGAAAACCGTCTGCGCGCCGCTGCGCCCGGCACCGATCGCCTGGTTGGAGCCCTTGCCGCCGGGGTGCTCGGTGACGTCGGTGCCCAGAACGGTCTCGCCCGGCCGGGGGATCCGGGGGGCGCGGACCACGTGGTCCAGGTTCACACTGCCAACGACGCAGACGGCCATTCCGTCACCCCTCAGATCGGTTCGAGCGGCCCACAGCCTACGTCCTAACGACCGGACCGACGGCGGTTCAGCACGCCCACCCCGGCCAGCAGCACCAGCAGCAGACCGGCGAACCAGGTGAGAACCGTGGTGGTGTCGAGGCTGCGCACGGCCACCCCGATGCCCAGGGCCGGGCCGATCAGGCCGAGGTAGCCGATCAGGAACAGCCCGGCCAGGGCCTCACCGCGCTTGGCCGGCGCGGCCGTCGCGACCACCGTGCCGACGGCCGCCTTGAACAGCACGCCGGCGCCGACGCCGGCCAGCACGCCGCCGATCAGGAACAGCGCCAGGCTCTGCGCATGCGCGCCGGCGACCAGCACCAGCAGCCCGGCCACCTCGGCCACCAGGCCCGCGGTCATCTTCAGCCCGGCGGGCAGCGCGGCGGTCAGCGTCTGCGCGGAGGCGGCCGCCCCGAACACCGCGAACACGATCAGCCCGGCCAGGGCCCGCGACGGGTGGTGCAGCGTGCCCGCCACGAAACCCGGTGCGACGGAGGTGAACAGGCCGAAGACCGAGAACCCGGTGAACGCCGCGGCGGCGGCAGCGAGGTATCCGGCCGGGTCACCGTCGGCGCTGATCCGCTGCGGCCGGTAGGCGGGGGTCACCTCCGGCCGGGTCACGGTCTCCGGCGCGATCAGCACGGCCGCCAGGGCGAGCAACAGGAGGACGGCGAACACCAGGTAGGGGGTGCGCAGCGGGGCTCCCACCCACTGGGCCAGGAACCCGGCGACCAGCGGGCCGAACCCCAGACCGCCGATGTTCGCGGCGGTGGAGACCATCTCGAACCGCTGCGCCGGTGCGCCGGGCCGGTGCGCGGCGTGCAGCTCGGCCAGGTGTGCGGTGGCGGTCGCGGTGACCAGCCCCACCCCCAGGCCGGTCACCAGCCGCGCCACCAGCAGCACCGTCAGGTCGGTGCTGACCAGGAACAGCGCGGCGGCGACCAGTTCCAGCAGCAGGGCGGGCAGGAGCACCCGGCGTCGTCCCACCCAGTCGGACACGTGCCCGGCGAGCAGCAGGCTGATCACCACGCCGACCGCGTAGGCCGCGAACACCACGGTGACCATGAAGGTGGAGAAGCCGTCGCGCGCCATGTAGAGCGGGTACAGCGGGGTGGGCACCGTGGAGAAGGCCATGGCGGTGAGGAAGGCGAAGGCGATCAGCCAGAACCCGGTGCCGTGGCGACGGGAGCCCACGACCGGTGCGGCGGGTGCCGGTGCGGAGACTGACAGGGACATGACGAGCGCTCCTGATGGATCGAATCGAGAGTGGATCGAA
Source organism: Kineosporia corallincola (assembly GCF_018499875.1). Lineage (GTDB taxonomy): Bacteria > Actinomycetota > Actinomycetes > Actinomycetales > Kineosporiaceae > Kineosporia > Kineosporia corallincola. The sequence goes on from NZ_JAHBAY010000006.1 coordinate 403,671, forward strand.
GGTCGATGCCTTCCATCGTGCTCACCTGCGACTATCACGTCCAACGAAGCTTTCAGCTCGCTGCGATCGCGGATCGCGATAGCTTGACGCCCGTGGAGCTCAGGCATCTGGAGTACTTCGTCGCGGTGGCCGAGGAGGAGAACTTCACCCGCGCCGCGCAGCGCCTGCACATCGTGCAGTCCGCGGTGTCGGCGGCGGTGAAGTCGCTGGAGAAGGAGCTGGGTGCGCGGTTGCTCGACCGGGCCGCCCGCCGGGTCACGCTGACCGACGCCGGGGCCGAGCTGCTCCCCCGCGCCCGGGCCACCCTGGACGCCGCCCGCGAGGCCCGCGACGCCGTCGCCCGGGTGCGGGGCGGCCTGGGCGGGTCACTGCGGATCGGGGTGCTGATCTCGATCCGGGTGGTCGACGTGCCGGCCGTCCTCGGCGAGTACCACCGGCGTCATCCGGGAGTTCAGCTCTACACCCGGGTCTCCCCCACCGGCACCCAGGGACTGGTGCAGCTGATCATCGACCGCAGGATCGACCTGGCCTTCGTCACGCCGTCCGGGCAGACCTGGCCGGGCATCCGGCTGATCGAGCTGGCCCGTTCCGACCTGCGGCTCACCCTGCCGGTGGGGCACCCGCTGGCCGGGCAGGCGTCGGTGACCATGGCCCAGCTCGCCGACCTCGACTTCATCGACTCCCCGGCCGGTTTCGGCAACCGGGCGGCGGCCGACCGGGCCTTCGCCACGGCCGGCCTGCGGCGCCGGGTGACGATCGAGATCACCGAGCTGGCGATCGGGCCGGACTACGTGCGCAACGGGCTGGGCGTGGCGCTGTTTCCGCAGTTCGCGGTGGAGGGCGTGCCCGGTGTGGTCTCCCTGCCCGTGGCGGACGCCGACCTGAGCTTCCCGGTGGCCCTGGCGGTGCCGGACGACCGGCCGGTGAGCGCGGCCGCCCGGGCACTGATCCAGCTGGTCACCGGCTGACGGTCAGGCTGACGATCAGACCCGTCAGCGGGCGTCCGGGTGCTTCCAGCCGATCGCCGGGGCGATGTGCTCGGCGATGGTGGACAGGATGCGGGCGTTGTACTCCACACCGAGCTGGTTGGGCACGGTGAACAGCACGGTGTCGGCCTCCCGCACCGCCTCGTCCTGGGCCAGTTCCCGCGCGATCCGGTCCGGGTCGCCCACGTAGGTTCGGCCGAACCGCGAGCGCACGCCCTCCAGCAGGCCCACCTGGTCGGCCTCGCCGCGCTCGCCGAAGTAGAGCCGGTCGACGTCGGTGGTGATCGGCAGCACGCTGCGCGAGATCGAGACCCGGGGCGTGCGGTCGCCCTGGAAGGCGTCCCGGTACATCCGGATCTGCTCGGCCTGGAGCTGGTCGAACGGCACGCCGGTGTCTTCGGAGAGCAGGGTGGAGCTCTGGAGGTTCATGCCGAGCTCGGCGGCCCAGGTGGCGGTGGCCCGGGTGCCGGCGCCCCACCAGATCCGCTCGGCCAGGCCGGGCGACTGCGGCTGGATCGCCAGGCCGCCACTGACCCCACCGGTGCGCTCGGGGTCGGTGCGGGCGACGGCCGCGCCCTGGATCGCCTGGAGGAAGATCTCGGTCTTGGTGCGGGCCATCTCGGCCGGGGTGCTGCCCTCGGGGGCGACGTAGCCGAAGTTCTCGGCGCCGCGCAGCGCGGTCTCGGGTGATCCCCGGCTGACGCCGAGCTGGAGCCGGCCGCCGCTGATCAGGTCGGCGACGGCGGCCTCCTCGGCCATGTAGAGCGGGTTCTCGTAGCGCATGTCGATCACGCCGGTGCCGATCTCGATCCGCCGGGTGCGCGCGCCGATGGCCGACAGCAGCGGGAACGGGGAGGCGAGCTGGCGCTCGAAGTGGTGCACCCGGACGAAGGCGCCGTCGACGCCGATCTCCTCCGCGGCCTCGGCCAGCTCGATGGTCTGGAGCAGGGCGTCCGCGCCGGTGCGGGTCTGCGACCCGGCGACGTCACGCCAGTGGCCGAAGCTGAGGAAGCCGATCTTCTTGTCCATGGGCACGAGAACAATGGTTGCACGCTCAATCATTCCGTCGTGGCCCCCGTCCGGGTGACTTCAGGGAACCGGTGCGCCGGACGACACGTTCCTATCCCTCGCAAGGCCACCCCATGACGGAGAGAGATGGACGACCACGACTATCCATGCCCCCTGATCTACGCCGAGCCTGACGTGGTGAAGGGGGGAACGAACTGATGTGGATCCTGTCCCTGCTCCTGGGCATCCTGGTGGTTCTGGCGATCACCGCCGTCACCGGATACTTCGTGGCGCAGGAGTTCGCGTTCATGGCGGTGGACCGGTCCGCCCTCGGCGCCCGGGCCGCGGCGGGCGACGCCGCGGCCGAGCGGGCGCTACGGGTCACCCGGCGCACCTCGTTCATGCTGTCCGGCGCCCAGCTCGGCATCACGATCACCGGCCTGCTGGTGGGTTACGTGGCCGAGCCGCTGATCGGCGAGGCGCTGGGTGAGGCCCTGGGCGGTGTCGGCGTGCCCGAGGGTGTCGGCATCGCGATCGGCACCGTGCTGGCGCTGCTGTTCTCCACCCTGGTGCAGATGATCTTCGGCGAGCTGTTCCCGAAGAACCTGGCGATCGCCCGGCCGGAGCCGGTGTCGCTCTGGCTGGCCTCGTCCACCAGCGGCTACCTGACCGTGTTCGGCTGGCTCATCCAGGTTTTCGACCAGGCGTCCAACCTGCTGCTGAAGCTGCTCGGCATCGAGCCGGCGCACGACGTGGAGCACTCCGCCACGGCCCGCGACCTGGAGCACATCGTGGCCGAGTCGGCGCGCAGCGGCGAGCTGCCGAAGGAGCTGTCGCTGCTGCTCGACCGGATCCTCGACTTCCCGCAGCAGGACGTGCAGCACGCGATGATCCCGCGGCACGCCGTGGGGGTGGTGCACGCCGACGACCCGCTGCCGCTGGTGCGGGAGCTGATGAGCACGGGCCACAGCCGCTACCCGGTGCTCGGCCCGGACGACGAGGTGCTGGGCGTGGTGCATCTGCACGACCTGCTGCCGCTGCCCGTGGACCATCCGGGCAGCGCCCGCGACATCATCCGCCCGGCCACGCTGGTGCCGACCACCATGCCGCTGCCGGCACTGCTCCAGCTGCTGGTGGTCGAGCGGGCCCAGCTGGCCTGCGTGCTGGACGAGTGGGGTGGGTTCGCCGGGCTGATCACGGCCGAGGACCTGGCCGAGGAACTGGTCGGCGAGATCACCGACGAGCACGACCCGGCGCTGCGCCCGGGCCGGCCGCAGGAGGACGGCACCTGGGTGCTGCCCGGCGCGACCCCGCTCGACGAGGCCGAGCGCACCGTGGGCCGCGACCTGCCCCGCGGCGACTTCGAGACACTGTCCGGCCTGGTGATCGCCCGGCACGGCTCGCTGCCCGGTCTGGGAACGACCGTGGCGATGGAACTTCCGGTCGATCCGGCGCTGCTGGCGATGGACGGCGAGCCGCCGTCGTTCCGGCTCACCGCCGAGGTGCTGCGGCTGGACCGGCACGTCCCGTCCGAGCTGCGGGTCCGTATCGAGCAGAGCGGTACCGAGATCGAGAAGAGCAGTACCGGGCCGAGCAGCCAGGAGGTGACGGCATGAGCAACCCGATCGTCGTTCTCGTGGTGACCGTGGCCCTGATCGCGCTCAGCGCGTTCTTCGTGGCCGTGGAGTTCGCCCTGCTCGCGGCCCGGCGGCACCGGCTGGAAGACGCCGCCACCACCAGCCGGGCGGCCCGCGCCGCCCTGCGCAGCTCGTCGGAACTGACGGTGCTGCTGGCCGGCTCGCAGCTGGGCATCACGGCCTGCACCCTGGCGCTCGGCGCGGTCACCAAACCGGCCGTGCACCACTGGCTCACGCCGCTGTTCGAGCACTGGGGCATGGGCGAACTGCCCGCCGACGTGGCGGGTTTCGTGCTCGCCCTGATCGTGGTCACCTTCCTGCACCTGGTGGTGGGTGAGATGGCGCCGAAGTCGTGGGCGATCGCCCACCCGGAGACCTCGGCGGTGCTGCTGGCCCTGCCGATGCGGGCGTTCATGAAGACCACCCGCCCGCTGCTGACCGCGCTGAACGAGGTGGCCAACTGGTGCCTGCGCCGGGTCGGGGTGGACCCGGCCGGGCAGGTCGCCTCGGGGCGGGACCCGGCTGCCCTGCGGAGCCTGGTCGAGCACTCGGCCAGCGTCGGGGCGCTGGAGGCGGGCGAGTCGGCCCGGCTCGACAACGCGCTGGAGCTGGAGTCGCTGACCGTCGGCGACCTGGTGCACCGTGACCTGCGGCCCACCGCGGTGCCGCCGGGCTCGGACGTGCGGGCCGTGCGGGAGGCCGCGCTGGCCTCCGGCCACCTGCGCATCCTGATCGGCGAGGGCGTCACGATGAACGCCGTGGTGCACGTGCGCGACACCCTGATGGCCCCGGACGACGCCCCGGCCCAGGACCTGGCCCGGCCGGTGCAGGAGCTGCCCGCGGGGACCAAGGTGTTCCAGGCGCTGAACCAGATGCGCGAGACCCGCAACCACCTGGCCATCGTCACCGAGGACGGCCGCTTCGCCGGCGTCATCACCCTGGCCGACCTGCTGGAGCGGCTCTTCCCCGAGTCGGCGGCGGGGCCGGCCCGGGAGGCGGCACCGGAACCGGCTCGGACGGCCTGACCGACGACGGGCAGATCCGGTGCTGCGACAATGAACTCCATGTCGGCGTACCGGATCTGTTTCGTCTGCACGGGCAACATCTGCCGTTCCCCCTCCGCCGAGGTGATCGTGCGGGCCCGGGCGCAGGACGCCGGGCTGGACGTCGACGTGGACTCGGCCGGCACCGACAGCTACCACGTGGGCGACGGGGCCGACGAGCGTGCGGTGCAGGCCCTGAAGAACGCCGGGTACGACGGCACCCGGCACGTCGCCCGGCAGTTCGACGAGGACTGGTTCGCCGGGCGCGACCTGATCGTGGCGATGGACCGCGGCCACGCCCGCATCCTGCACGCGCTCGCTCCCGACGAGGAGTCGGCGGCCAAGATCCGGCTGCTCCGCTCGTTCGACCCCGACCTCGAAGACCTGGACCACGACGACCGGCGGCTGGACGTGCCCGACCCGTACTACGACCGCAGCGCCGAGAACCACGAGTTCACCGAGATGATCGAGCAGATCGAGGCCGCGGCCGACGGGCTGGTGGACTTCCTCGCCGAGCGCACGGAGCATCCGGCCTGATGACCTTCACCAAGCGCGACCCGCACGCCGCCGAGGGCTTCTACCGGACCGAGGCGGCCGGGCTGCGCTGGCTGGGCGCGGCGACCGCGGACGGCGGTCTGCCGGTGGCCGAGGTGCTGGAGGTGACGGCCACGTCGATCACCCTGCCCCGCTACCCCACCGCCGCCCCCACCCCGGAGCAGGCGCGGGAGTTCGGCCGTCGCCTGGCCCTGACCCACCGGGCCGGGGCCGCGCACCACGGCGCCCCGCCACCAGGCCTCGGCGACGGCTTCATCGCCACCCTGCCCCTACCTCATCTGGCGGAAAGCCCTTCGCACTGGGGGGATTTCTACGCCGGCTGCCGGGTCGAGCCGTTCGCCCGCGCCGCGGCCGACGACGGCGGCCTGAGCCGGACCGGGCTCGACGTCGTCCTCAGGTTGTGCGAGCGCCTGCACCACGGCGATCCGGCTCTGACCGGGCCGGAGGTGCCCGCCGCCCGGCTGCACGGTGACCTCTGGAGCGGCAACGTGCTGTGGACGACGCACGGGCCGCTCCTGATCGACCCGGCGGCCCACGGTGGTCACCCGGAGACCGACCTGGCCATGCTGGCCCTGTTCGGCCTGCCGCACCTGGATCTCGTGCTCGACGCCTACACCGGCACGGCCCCGCTGCCCGACGGCTGGGCCGACCGCGCGCCCCTGCACCAGCTGCACCCGCTCCTGGTGCATGCCGTGCTGTTCGGGCCGTCGTACGGTGAACAGGCCGTGCGTGCGGCCGAGGCCGCCGGGGCCCTGGCATGACCCAGCGACCACGGGGTGCCGTGACCACCGTGCTGCCGTTCTTCCGCAACCGCTGGACCCGGGGACTGGCCGTCGCCCTCGTCGTGCTGGTCGCGGCCGCGGGCACCACCGGGGCCCGGCTGTACTCCTTCCCGCGCACCGACACCCTCGACGACGACTCCCGGGTGGACGCGGTGCTGGCGCTGGGTGGGCGGCCGGAGACGGCCCTCTACGCCCAGGGGCTGGCCGAGCGGGGCATCACCCCGGTGGTGCTGATCTCCAACCCCTACCCGCGGGAGCCGGCCTTCCACCAGGTGCACGACCTGTGCGCCTCGAAACCCACCGGCTACCGGCTGATCTGCTTCGACCCGTCACCGCGCACCACCCGCGGCGAGGCCCGGGAACTGGGCCGGCTGGCGGCCGAGAACGGCTGGGACGAGGTGGCCGTGGTCGCCGCCAGATATCACATCAGCCGCGCCCGCACGATCACCGCGCGATGCTTCCCGGGCACCCTGTACCTGGTCGAGGCCCCTCTGCACATCCCCGCGGTGAACTGGAGTTATCAGTACGTCCGCCAAACACTCGGCTACGTCAAGGTGGCCTTCCAGCAAGGGTGCTGAAACCTCCCCAAGATCAAAGAGGCACCTTTGGGCAGTTTTGACCGGACAATCACGCTATGTTCCGGCCTATGACGTAGCGCTGTAACCCCGCACCGCCATAACTCTTCGGACAGGTTCACCCCCTCACCACGCGCATCGAGGCACCCGACCGTGCCGAGCCGCCGGAACCGTCCCGAGAGGTCGCCCTCATGTCCCGCCGCTTGCCCCGCCTCCTGCCCCGGACATCGTTGTCCAGGCCGTTCGCCTCCCGCCGCCCGACGATCCGCCGGCAGTTGCTCGCCATCGTGCTCGTGCCCAGCATCTCGCTGCTCGCCGTCGCGATGGCCGTGACCACCTACCTGGCGATCCAGGCCCGTGACAGCAGTTCGCTCCAGAAGACGGTGAAGGACGCCTCCGAGCCGGCCGGCCTGGTGATCCTGGGACTCCAGCAGGAGCGCAGGCTTTCCCTCACCGAGCTGGTCGGCGCCGGGGACACCGGGCTGGCCGAGGCCCGGGCCCAGGTGGACGCGGGCCTGGCCCAGGTGTCCCAGATCATCGGCCCGCTGGCCAGCGCCTCGGACTCCACCAGCGTGCAGCGCCAGATCGGGTCGCTCACCCAGCACGGCGACCAGCTGGCCCAGCTGCGGGCCGGCATCGACGCCGGCCAGGTGGACGTCGCCACCGCCTACTCGGCCTACAGCGAGATGATCGCCGGGTTCGGCGCCAGCCTGCGCACCGCCACGCAGGAGGCGCCCGACGCCGCCTCCGCCTACGACCAGCTGACCTCGGTCGACCTCTTCTACGGCGCCGAATCGCTCTGGCGCAGCATCACTCTCACCGAGGTGGCGATCCAGAGCGACGGGTTGCCCGACCCGCTGGTCGAGGAGTACCAGGAGCGGTCCGGCGCCTACCACGCCCAGCTCGCCGCGCTCCAGGCGATCCTGCCGGCGTCCGAGCAGCAGCAGCTGACGACGATCATGTCGGGGAACAGCTGGAAGACCATCACCCAGGTGCAGTCCGCCCTGAACAGCCGGCTGGCGCTCCAGCAGGCCGGGGCGCCGGCCTCGACGATCCGCAAGCAGGCCTGGCCGCCGGTCGGGCTGGCCGCCTGGCGGGCCACGATGAACGACGTCGGCGCCCAGGTGGCCAAGCTCTACGCCGAGCACTCCGCGGCGGCCGCCGAGCGCAGCGAGACCCAGGTGCACGACGAGGAGGTGCGGGCCTGGGTGGTGGGTGCCGCGCTGCTGATGATCGGCATGGTCGTGGTGCTGGTGGCGGTGCGGATGTCGGGCCGGGTGGCGCAGCGGCTGCGCGATCTGCGCGACGACACCCGCCGGCTGTCCGGCAGCCGCCTGCCCGAGGCGGTGAAAGCGCTGCGCCAAGGCCAGGAACCCGGAATCGCGCTGTCGCCGCTCCAGCACGGTGACGACGAGATCGGGGAGGTGGCCGAGGCCTTCAACGAGGCCCAGGACACCGCCGTGCGGGCGGCGGCCGACGAGGCCCGGGCCCGGGCCGGCACGCGCGACGTGTTCCTCAACATCGCGCGCCGCACCCAGGGCATCGCCTACCAGCAGCTCAAGCTGCTCGACCAGGCCCAGGAGCACGTGGAGGACCCGAACCACCTGAAACTGCTTTTCCAGCTGGATCATCTGGCCACCCGGGCCCGGCGGCACGCGGAGAACCTGGTCATTCTCGGCGGCAAACAGCCGGGACGGCGCTGGAGCCAGCCGGTTCCGCTGATCGACGTGGTGCGCGGCGCGACCGGCGAGACGATCAACTACGAGCAGGTGATCTCCCGGCGGGTTCCGGAGGTGCGGGTCGCCTCCGACCGGGCTGCCGACATCATCCACATCCTGGCCGAACTGATCGACAACGCCACCAGTTTCGGCCCTCCGGGGTCGACGGTGGAGGTGCGCGGCGAGATCGTCGGCAAGGGTGTGGTGCTGGAGATCGAGGACCGCGGCCTGGGCATGACGGCCGAGCAGCGTGACCAGCTCAACCGGCAGCTCAGCGACGTGCCGGACTTCGGCGACGTGGCGCTGTCGGCGGACACCCGGCTGGGCCTGTTCGTGGTCGGTCGCCTCGCCGCGCGTCACGAGATCCGGGTCACCCTGCGGGAATCCGTGGCCTACGGCGGCACCATCGCGGTGGTGCTGCTGCCGATGCCGGTGCTGATCGACCCGCTCAGCACCCCCGGCAGCACCGTCGGCGGCACCGGGCCGATCCCGATGCCCGGGCTGTCGATGGCTCAGCTGTTCCCGGCATCCCTCACCGTCCCCCGCCCCACCAACGGCACCCAGGGCACGTGATCCGTGGACGACGACGATGACGAGTTCGTCTGGATGGACGAGGACGGTGGGCGGCTGGTCCGGCCGTACTCGGTGATCCGCGGCCGGACCAGCCCCAGCCATCGCGACCTCGACCTGTTCCAGATGGTCAGCACCCGCGACGGTCTGGTGTCCCCGCAGGTTCCGGACGCCGAGTACGGCCGGATCCTGGAGCTGTGCCGCAACCCGCTCTCGATCGCCGAGGTGGCCGCCTACTCCGGGCTGCCGATGGCGGTGGCCAAGGTGATCATCAGCGATCTGCTCGACAACGGTTACCTGGTGGCCGGTTCCAGCATGCCGGAACGCGACCCGCGGTTGCTGATGCTCATCCTCGAAGGGCTGAAACGGCTATGAGGCCGTCTTCCTCCCACACGTCCAGCACCTCCAGGTCGGGCTGACCCGACCGGGAGCAGCCGGTGGCCAGGTCCCAGGTGTTCAGGTGCAGCGGGCAGATCAGCACGGCGTCGTCGATCTGCCCGTCGGCCAGCGGGCCACCGGCGTGCGGGCAGGCCGCGGGCACCGCCCGCAGCGTGCCCGAGCGCAGGCGGAACACGGCGATCATCCGGCCTCCCAGATCGAACGCCCGGCCCTCACCGGGCGGGATCTGGCCGACCGGGCCCAGCACGACACGGGTCGACAGCGTGGTCATCCCTGGGCTCCCTCGATCGTCAGCTCGGTCTTCGGCTCGACGTCCAGAGGACGGCGCGGGTCGTGCCGCGTGGAGCGCCCGGCCCTGCCGCCCAGGGCCGTGCTGCCGTCGCGGACCGGCACCTGGGGCAGCGAGATCAGCGGCAGCGAGGGCCGGAACTGGCCGGGCACGGCCGGTTCCCGGCCCTCCTTCCAGGGGTCGCGGTAACCCTCGACGGTCTCCTGCATACGGGCGTCCAGGTCGGCGGCGATGCCCTCGGAGTCGTGCACCACCACGTCCCGGATGTGGTCCAGGCCGATCCGCGGCACGAACGCGTAGGTGCGCTCCAGCCACTTGGCGTTCTCCCGGTAGTACTGGAGGAACCGGCCGCTGATCCGCAGCACCTCCTCCGGGCTGTCCACGGTCACCAGCAGGTCGCCCTTGCGGATGTGGGCACCGGCCGCACCGCCGACGTAGATCTCCCAGCGGCCGCCGTCGACCGCCACCACGCCGATGTCTTTCACCAGCGACTCGGCGCAGTTGCGGGGGCAGCCACTGACCGCCATCTTCACCTTGCCCGGCGACTCGATGCCCTGGAACCGGGTCTCGATCGCCACCCCGAGCGCCGTCGAGTCACCCAGGCCGAACCGGCAGAAGTCCGACCCGACACAGGTCTTCACGGTGCGGAAGCTCTTGCCGTAGGCGTAGCCGGAGGGCATGTCCAGGTCGGCCCAGACCTTGGGCAGGTCCTCCTTCGGGATGCCGAGCAGGTCGATGCGCTGCCCACCGGTCAGCTTGATCATCGGTACCCGGTACTTCTCCGCCACGTCGGCGATGGTGCGCAGCTGCTCGATCGAGGTGACGCCGCCCTTCATCTGCGGCACCACCGAGAACGTGCCGTCGCGCTGGATGTTCGCGTGCACCCGGTCGTTGATGTAGCGGCCGTCGCGCTCGTCCACGAAGTCGTCCGGCCACATCGTGCGCAGCAGCGAGGTCAGGCCCATCTTGCTCTTCGCGTCATGGTTGCCACCCGGCGCCAGCTTCTCGAAAACCGCTGACACCGAATACAACCGGAGATCCCGGATGGCGGCCATCAGCTCGGGCTTGGCCAGTGGCACGCCCGGCACGTAGTAGTGCTCCGCCGGGTCGTTCCGCACGTCGTCGCCGGCGGCCCACTCGACGATCTGCCGCACCAGCGACCTGCACGAGCCGCAGCCCTTGCCGGCCCGGGTCCGGTCCATCACGCCGGACACCGTCTTGGTGCCGTCCGCAACGCATTTCACCAGCGTGCCCTTGCTGACGCCGTTGCAGTTGCACACCTGTGCGTCGTCCGACAGTTCGGCCACCCCGACCTCGGCCGCCGGGGTGCCCAGGTCGAACAGCAGGTTGACCCGCTCCTCGGGCAGCTCCTGCCCCTGGTCGAAGGCCTGGATCAGGAACGACACCTTGTTCACGTCACCGACCAGGGTGGCACCGACCAGCCGCCCGTCACGGATGATCACGCTCTTGTACACGCCCCGGCGCGGCTCGCTGAACACCACGAACTCGTCGTCGTCGCGCTCCGGCGCGGTGATCCCCATCGAGGCCACGTCGACCCCGGCCACCTTGAGCTTCGTGGTGATCCGGGAGCCGTGGTAGGCGGCGTCGGGGGCGGCGCCGGTGAGCACGTCGGCCAGCACCCGGGCCTGCTCCCAGATCGGTGCGACCAGGCCGTAGACCTCGCCGCGGTGCTGGGCGCACTCACCCACCGCGAACACGTCCGGGTCGTCGGCCGAGCACATCCGGTCGTCCACCACCACGGCGCGTTCCACGGTGAACCCGCTGGTCTCGGCGAACTCCACGTTGGCCCGGATGCCGGCCGCGAGAACCACCAGGTCGCAGGGAATCTCGGTGCCGTCCTTGAGCAGCACCCCGCGCACCCGGTCGTCCCCGACCACCTGCGAGGCCAGGGCACCGGTGCGCACCCCGATCCCCATCGCCTCGATGCTGCGCCGCAGGATTCCGCCGCCCTGCTCGTCGAGCTGCATGTTCATCAGGTGCCCCATGGCGTGCAGCACCTCGACCCGCACCCCGTGCGACTGGAGACCACGTGCCGCCTCCAGGCCCAGCAGACCGCCGCCGATCACCACGGCCCGCTCGTGAGCCTGGGCCAGCCGGACGATCTCGCGGGTGTCGTCGAGCGTGCGGAACCCGACGACGCCCTCCAGCAGGCTGCCGTCGTCGCGGCGCACACCGTTCATCGGCGGCACGAACGAGCGGCTGCCGGTGGCGATCACCAGAACGTCGTAGGGAGTGGCACTTCCGTCGTCGCCGTAGACCAGTTTGGCGAACCGGTCGATCCGGTCGATCCGCACCGGAACCCGCAGCGTGATCGCGTTGCTCTCGTACCAGGCCAGGTCGTTGAGGAAGATGCCGGACTCCTCCTCCTCGCCGGAGAGCACGTGGGAGAGCGCGATCCGGTTGTAGTTGCCGTACGGCTCGTCGCCGAACACGGTGATGTCGAACATCTCGCCGCCGCCCCGTTCGAGGATCTCCTCGATCGTGCGGCCCGCCGCCATCCCGTTGCCGACGACGACCAGGCGCCGTTTCGCGTTCACACCTCCACCAGCCCGAAGTCGATCACCAGCGTGCCGTCGAGCTCTTCCGGCGCGGCCACGTGCAGCTCGAGAACCGTTCCTCCGAGCAGGTCCTCGACCACCCGCAGCGGCACGTGCACGTCCGAGCGGGCACCGATCGGGAAGTAGCGCATCGGTGAGCCGTCGCGCATCAGCACCACCGTGATCAGCTCGGCCGCGGAGTTCCCGCCCCGGAAGTACAGGGCCTGGGCGGTCTTTCCCTCCGGCACCGTGTAGGACAGGGCCGGGTCGACGGGGCCGGGCTTGTGCTGCCCCTGCCCGGTGAAGGCGTAGATCCCCTGGAGGAAGCGCGGACTGCTGTGCATGGTGGGTTCTCCTCGTTGTGCTGGTCTAGGTCGGTTCCCCGGCAACCGCGGGGTCGGATGTCACGACGAGCCGGTACCCGCGTTTCACCACGGTCTGCACCAGGGCCGGCGTGCCGAGCGCCGCCCGCAGCCGGGCCACCGCCACCTCCACGGCGTGCAGGTCGCCCGCCCCGGGCAGCGCCGTCAGCAGCGTGGCCCGGTCGACCACGTGCCCCGGGCGGCGGGCCAGCTCGCGCAGGATCGCCATCGGCGCCGGCGAGAGGGTGAGCAGCGTGCCGTCGAGCAGGGCGCCCTGGCCCCGCACCTCCAGCACCCCGGCGGCGGTGCGCAGGGAGCGCACCCGGGTGCCGGTCAGATGGTCCACCGTGGCCCGGATCAGCGCACCGAGCCGGCCCCGGTCCGGGATCAGCGGGCTCAGCCCGGCGTCGATCAGGGGTTTCGCGGTGATCTGGCCGACCGCGGCCGCCACCACGTCGGTGCGCAGGGCCGCCACCAGCTGCTCGTGACGGCCCATCCGCCCGGCCGCCGCGAGGAAGGCCTCGGCGCCGGGGGCACTGGTGAACAGCACCGCGTCGACCGTGCGGTTGCAGGTGGCCTCGATCGAGCGTTCCACGGCCACCGGGTCGGGCGCCGGGCCCCAGCGGTACACCCGCACCGGCACCACCTCGGCCCCGGCCAGCCGCAGCCGGTCGAGCAGCGCCTCGTCGCGACTGCCGTGCAGCTGCACCACCACCCGGCGGCCCGCCACCCCCCGGGCGATCAGCGAGTCCACCGCCTCGGAGGTGGTCTCCGACGCGGCCGACCAGCTCTCGATCAGCCCGGCGGCGCGGATCGCCCCGCGGGCCTTGGGACCGCGCGCCAGGATGCGCGCCTCGGCGAGCACCTCCAGCAGGTGCGGTGCCAGGCCCACCGAGTCGGCGGTCTCGATCCAGCCGCGGAACCCGATCGCCGTGGTGACGATCACGGCGTCCGGTGGCTGCTGCACCACTTTGGCTGTCGCGTCGATCAATTCGTCGTCCTCTTCGAGAGGCAGGTAACGCAGGGTCGGGGCCTGGATCACCCCGGCCCCACGCCGGGCGAAGTTGGCGGCCAGCTCGTCGGCGCGCCGGTCGCAGGTGAGCAGTACGGAGAACCCGGTGAGGGTCTCGCGGGGGCCGTCGGGGACCATGACTGTGCACACCTCCGGGAGTTAACGGCTGCCAAACCCTAAGCTGGCCGCCGTCTTCGGCACAGTCAGGTGCGGACGTGGATCAAATCCCCTCGCGGGACGGAAGACTCCCCCTGCGGACGTAGCGGAACCAGGTCACGGCCAGGAGAACCAGGAAGAAGGCCAGGTAAAACTTCAGCGCCGGCTGGATGCTGCCGTAGTGCGAATTGGACCAGGCGTAGCAGATCGGGACGAGGAACCCGCCGAAGGCCCCGATCGAGCTGATCACCCCGAGCGCCCCGGCGGCCTCGCGGCGCATCGTCAGCATCGTCTCCGGAGAGCCGCCGGCCGCCTGGCCCCGGGAGTGGAACAGCCGCGGGATCATCCGGTAGGTGGAACCGTTGCCGACGCCGGTGGCGACGAACAGGAACATGAAGCTGACGAAGAACAGCGCCAGGTTCTGGTGCTGCACCGACCACAGGGCCGCGAAGGCGCCGACCGCGAGCCCGGCGAAACTGGCCACGGTCACCTGCGCCCCGCCGATCCGGTCGGACAGCAGGCCACCCAGCGGGCGGGCCAGCGAGCCGATGCCGGCCCCGAGGAAGGCCCAGGTCAAGGCGATGTCCTGGCGCTCGAACACGGTCTTGAGCAGGGTCGGGAAGGCCGAGGAGTAGCCGATGAACGAGCCGAACGTGCCGATGTAGAGCAGCGACATCACCCAGGTGTCGGTGTGCCGCAGCGAGCGCCAGTACGGCCTGGCGTCGGTCTTCGCGTCGGTCAGGTTGTCCATGAACAGCATCGCGCAGACGGCGGCGATCACGGCCAGCGGGATGTACATCAGACCGGCCCAGGCCAGGGCCACGCCGCTGCCGAGCACGATCACCTGCGGCACCAGCTTCTGCACCACGGCCACGCCGAGGTTGCCGCCGGCCGCGTTCAGGCCGAGCACGAAGCCCTTCTCCTTCTCCGGGTAGAAGAACGAGATGTTGGCCATGCTGGAGGCGAAGTTGCCACCGCCCAGACCGGCCGTGGCGGCGATCAGAAGCAGTGTGCCGTAACCGATCTCCGGCCGCTCGACGGCCCAGGCCAGGCCCGCGCAGGGGATCAGCAGGAGCAGGGCCGAGGCGACGGTCCAGTTGCGGCCGCCGAACCTCGGCACGGCGAACGTGTAGGGCAGGCGCAGGAAGGCCCCGACGCCGCTGGGAACCGCCGTCAGCCACAGGGTCTGGCTGGTGGACAGGTTCCAGCCGACGTCGCCGAGCCGGACCACGACGATGCTCCAGAGCAGCCAGACGGAGAAGCCGATGTGCTCGGCGAAGATCGAGAAGATCAGGTTGCGGCGGGCGATCGGCCTGCCGGTCTCCTGCCAGAACACCGGGTCCTCGGGGTCCCAGTGGTCGATCCACCGGCCGGCGGTGGGGGCTGTTGCGGGTACGGCGATGGTCTCGGCCATCAGGGGCTCCTCGGGCGAAGGGGTCCATAGCAGGACGACGCGCGGTTCCCGACGTTAGGAATCGCGTGTTACCCGGCCACCTCGCCGTCGTTACCCGGTCGCAACGTTGTTCTCTCAGCGCCGCCCCCGCGCTGTGAGGTGCGCCCGCGCGTCCCCTACGAAGGAAGCGGGATGCCGGTGAAAACGCCGTCCGGGTCGTACTTCTGCTTCACCCGGGTCAGCCGTTCCGCGTTCGTGCCCCAGGCCCGCGCGATCTGGTCGTGGTCGTCCGGGCCGAGCACGTTCGGATAGCCGCCGGGCAGGGCGTGCGCGGCGGCGTCCCGCCAGATCCGCCGGGCCCACTCCCGGTGCGGCTGCGGGTCACCGTCCCGCCAGCCGGCCACCAGCTCGAGCATGAAGTGCTCGTGACGTTCCGCGAAAGCCGTTGCCTCGGGCGCCACCCGGGTGGCCTGGCCGTGGAAGTGGTGCATGGCGAAGGCGTCGTCCGCACCGACGGCCGAGTCCCCCGCCTCCACCAGCAGATCGATCACCGGATCGGTGAGCGCCGGCAGACTGCGGGTGCGCAGGTACCAGCTGCGGCCGTCCGCGGCGAAGAGCCGCTCGGTGGCCACCAGCTGCTCCGTCAGGGGAATCCGGGCGACCTGTGAGCTGATCGTCGTCCCCAGTTTGCCGATGTCACCCACCCACCGCTCGCCCTGGGCCGCACCACCCACCCAGGTCGGGCTCAGGGCGAGCACGCGGGTGCCGTCGGGCAGGCCGAGCGACGCGATGTGCACGGTCAGCTCGTCGGGCACGCCGGGCACCAGGGCGGCCCAGCCGCGCAGCACCGACCCGGCCCGGTCCCAGGGGAAGAGCACCGACCCGGCCAGGGCGGTGGCGAACGGGCGCAGCCGCAGCCGCAGGTCGGTGACCACGCCGAAGTTGCCGCCCCCGCCCCGCAGGGCCCAGAACAGGTCGGGCTCGTGCTCGGCGTCGGCGAACACCACCCGGCCGTCGGCCAGCACCACCTCGGCCCCGACGATCAGGTCGCAGGCCGGCCCGGCGCTGCCCAGCTGGGGCCCGTAACCGCCGCCGAGGGCCAGCCCGGCCATGCCGACCGAGCCGACCGTGCCGGTGACCACGGTCTGCCCGGCGGTGACGGCGGTCTCCATCACGTCGAGCGAGGTGGCACCGCCGCCGGCGTGGGCCACGTCCGCGGTGACACCGACCCGGTTCATCGGTGAGAGGTCGATCACCAGCCCGCCCTCCCGCACGGCACGGCCCGCCCAGTCGTGCCCGCCACCGGCCACGGAGAGCGCGAGACCCCGTTGCCGAGCAGCCAGAATCGCGGCGCCGACCTGTTCTTTCGTGGCACAGCGGACAATCTCGGCGGGCTTCGTCGTGATCCCCGCGTTCCACAGTTTCATGGGCCACCACGCTATTGCGGCTGATCCCCGAATGGCAGGATCGACGCAGCTCCACACGGTTGTGGGCAGGAAGAGAGGAACACGGCATGACGCCGACCAAGCTGACCAACTGGGCCGGGAACGTCGTCTTCGAGCCGGAACGGTACGTCCGGGCCGGCCGCGTCGAGCAGGTGCAGGAGCTCGTCGCGGGGGCGCGGCGGGTGCGGGTGCTCGGCAGCGGGCACTCCTTCAGCCAGGTCGCGGCCACCGACGGACTGCTGCTCAGCCTGGAGGACCTGCCGCTGGAGGTGGACGTCGACACCGCCGCCGCCACTGCCCGGGTCACCGCCAGCGCCCGCTTCGCCCACGTGATGCCCGCCCTGCACGCCGCCGGGCTGGCCCTGCACAACACCGGCTCGCTGCCGCACATCTCGGTGGCCGGGGCCGCCGCCACGGGCACCCACGGGTCCGGCACCGGCAACCCCTGCCTGGCCGCCGCCGTCACCGGCATCGAGCTGATCGGGCCGGACGGGTCGCTGCGCACGCTGTCGGCCGGCGACGACGACTTCGACGGCTCGGTGATCGCGATGGGCCTGGCCGGGGTGGTGACGGCGCTGACCCTGCGCGCGCAGCCCGCCTTCGACGTGCGTCAGTACGTCTACGACGACCTGCCGCTGGACGCGCTGATCTCAAACTTCGACGAGATCATGGGCAGCGCCTACAGCGTCAGCGCTTTCACGCACTGGCGGCGTCCGGTGATCGACATGCTCTGGCGCAAGCAGCTGGCCGGCGATCCGGTCGCCCCCGCAAGCTATTTCGGCGCCCGGCCGGCCGACGGCCCGCGCCACCCGATCGCCGGCATGCCCACCGAGAACGCCACGCAGCAGCTCGGTGTGCCCGGTCCCTGGCACGAGCGGCTGCCGCACTTCCGGTTCGAGTTCACCCCCTCGCGCGGTGACGAGCTCCAGTCCGAGTTCCTGCTGCCGGTGGAGCAGGCGGGCGCGGCGCTGGCCGCGGTGAACGAAGTGGCCCCGCGGTTCGCGGACGCGTTGCAGGTGGCCGAGATCCGCACCGTCGCGGGTGACGACCTGTGGCTCAGCCCCTGCTACGGCCGCACCACCGTGGCCCTGCACTTCACCTGGGTGGACGACCTGCGCGTGGTCGCCCCGGCCCTGGCCGCCCTGGAGGGCGCGCTGGAGGGCTTCGACGCCCGCCCGCACTGGGGCAAGGTGTTCGGTCTGGGCCGGGAGCGGGTACGGGCGCTCTACCCGCGGCTGGCCGATTTCGAGAAGCTGGTGGCCCGGGTGGACCCGGCAGGCAAGTTCACCAACGACTTCACCCGCACCTATCTGGAGCTGGCCGGCTGATCCTCGTCTTCCTGACGACGCCGGCGACGGGCCGCCAGGAACCACCACCAGCCCAGCCAGAGCAGAGCCACGAGCAGCAGCAGACCGGCCAGGCCGGCGAGCAGGGGAAGCAGGTAGACCGGCGTCACCTCGTCCTGGCCGGCCCCCGGTGAGGACGAGGTGGACGGGGTGGACGGGGTGGACGGGGACGCCGCCGGCGTCACGGACGGACCGCCGGACGGCCGGGCGGACGCCTGCCCGGAGGGTGTGGGGGTGGAAGTGCTCACCCCACCGCCCTTTCCGTCGTCCCCCCGCTCGTCGTTGCCGCCGGACCCGCCGGTGCCGTGACTTCCGCCATCGTCGCCCTGATCGTCACCCTGGTTCCCGTGGCCCGGGTTCCCCTTGCCGGTGTCGCCACCCCCGCCGCCGCCCGAGCCCGTTCCGCCACCGCCGCCACGGCCCGTGTCGTCCTCCGTGCCGCCGTCCGTGTCGTTGCCCCCGCCGCCACCGGTGCCACTGCCCTCGCCCCCGGTCCCACCGTCACCACCACCGTCGCCCTCGTTGCCGCCGCCCCCGCCGGTGCCCTCACCGCCCTGACCGCTGTCGATCACCGTGACCCGCACGTCCTGCGCCGTGCGCTGTCCGAGCACGTCCACCACCTGCATGGTGAAGGCGTCCTGCCCCACCGTGCCGGGGGCGGAGTAGCGGCAGAACGCGGCGCCGGTGCCGACCGAGGTGTCGCCCCGGGTGGGCGCCGAGCACGACGCCACCTCCAGCCCGGCGTACAGCGAACCCTGCGGGGCCACCGCCGTGGTCGTGTTCACCTCCACCTGCATGCTGATCGTGGCCTCACCCAGCACCGGAACGTAGGTGAAATCGTCCGGCGCGGTGTCACTTCCGGCGGTGTTACCCACCACCACCTCGGCCGGTCCCTCGGCGTGGGCCGGCGTCAGCACGGTCAGGGAGGTGGACGCCGCCGCACGGATCGCATCGGGCACACCGTCGCCCATCCGGAATCCCGCTGTGGCGGCACCCAGTTCGATGCCCGTCCCCGGCACTCCGTCGAACGTGACGGTGGTGCGCCCGTCGAAACCGCTGCCGGTGACCGTCACCCGGGTTCCGCCCGCCACCGGCCCGACCGCGGGCGTCACGGCGGTGACCGTCGGGGCCACCGCCTGCGCCACGTAGACGTAGGTCACCGTCCCACTGGAGGTCCCGTCCGGCGTGATCACCGAAACCGGGACGGGACCGGCGCTTCCGGCCGGGACCGTCGCGGTGATCGTGGCATCGTCCACCACCGTGAAGCTCGCCCCGACCGTCCCGAAAAGCACCGACGTGGCACCGGTGAGGCGCACCCCGGTCAGCGTGACCGTGGTCCCCCCGGCCTCCGGCCCACTGGCCGGGGTGACCGAGGAGAGCACCGGCGCGGACCGCGGCGCCACGTAGGTGAACGTGCCCCGCGAGGTGCCGCCCACGGTGGTCACGACCACGTCGACCGGTCCGGCCGGGTGCGCGGGGGTGCGGATCACGATCGCGGTGTCACTCGCCGAATCCGGCGTCACCGGAACGCCGTCCACGGTCACCGTTCCCCCGGCCAGCCCGGAACCCCCGACGGTCAGTACGGTTCCGCCCTCGGTCGGCCCGGCGGAGGGATCCAGCGTGACCACGAGCGGCACCGGCACGTAGGTGAAACGGCCCGGCGCGGAACCACCTCCGGGCGTCGTCACCACCACGTCGGCGGGCCCGGCCGGGTTCGGCGGCGTGACGGCGGTGACGGTCTGCGGGTCCACCACGACGAACGAGGCCGCGGCCACCCCCTCGAAGGTCACGTCGCTCGCGCCGGCCAGGCCGGTGCCCCGGATCATCACGGTGGTTCCGCCCGCCACCGGGCCGCTGACCGGCGCCACCCCGGTCACCACGGGTGGCGCAAGATAGGTGTAGGGCTCGGCCGCCGAGGTTCCGGCGGGCGTGGTCACGGTCAGGCCGACCGGCCCGGCGGCGTGGGCCGGGGCCACGGCGGTGATCCGGTCCGGGGCGTCCACCGTGAAGCTCGCCGCGGCCACCGACCCGAACGTCACGGCCGTGGCCCCGGCGAACCCGGACCCCCGCAGCGTCACCGTCGTGCCACCGGTGACCGGCCCGGACGACGGCGAGACACCGGTGATTCCGGGGGTGTTGAGGTATTCGTAACCGGTGGACGCCGCTCCGCCGGGGGTCGTCACCCGCACCGATTCCGGGCCCACGGCACCGGCCGGAACGGTCAGGGTGATGCCGCCGTCACCGTTCACGGTGAACGGCACCGGAACTCCGCCGACCGCCACCTCGGTCGCCCCGGTGAAGCCGCTGCCGGTCAGGATCACCACCGTGCCCCCGGCCGCCGGGCCGGAGGCCGGGGCCAGACCGGTGATCTGCGGAGCCGGGCGATAGGTGAACCGGTCGGCGACGGACAGGTCCGAGGTACCGCCCGGCGTCCGCACGGTCACGTCCACCACGCCGCTGCCGGCGGGGGACGTCGCGGTGATCCGGGTGTCGCTGTCCACACTGAAAGCCGTTGCGGCGTCGGTGCCGAACCACACCTGGGTGGCCGCGGTGAAGCCGGTGCCGGTGATCGCCACCGGGGTTCCACCGGCCACCGGGCCGCTGCCGGGCTGCACCACGTTCACCACCGGCCGGGCGCGGTAGGTGAACGGATCCGGCGCGGACTGTCCTCCCCCCGTCGTCACCACCACGTCCACCGGACCCGCGGCCACCGTGGCCGGGCTCACGGCGTCCACCCGGTTCACCGAGACGAAGGTGACCGAAGACGCCGGCTGCGCGCCGAACGTCACGGTGGAGGTGGGCGTGAATCCGGAACCGCTGATACTCACCGGGGTTCCGCCGGAGACCGGACCGGTGGACGGCGTCAGACCGCTCACCACCGGCGCCGTCAGGTACTCGAAGGTGTGCCCGGCCGCCGAGGAACCACCCGGCGTGGTCACCACCACGTCCACCACCCCGGCCGGGTGCGCCGGACTGGTCACCGTGAGCTGATTACCGCTGACGAACTGCACTGTTCCGGAGGGGTTTCCGCCGAACGTGACGACGGATCCGGTGGTGAAGCCGGTGCCGGTGACGGTGATCGTCGTTCCGCCCGCGACCGGCCCGGCATCGGGCGCCAGGCTGCTGACCGTGGGGGCGTCGAGGTAGGTGTACCGGCCCGCCGGCGTGATCGGTGACGTGCCACCGGTTCCGGTGATCCGGACGTCCACCGCCCCGGTCCCGTGCGCGGGCACCACGGCGGTGAGCTCGGTGGCGCTGTTCACGGTGAAGCTCGGCGCGGGCAGACCACCGAAGGTGACGTCGGTGATCCCGACGAAGCCGGAACCGCTGACGGTGACGGCGTTCCCGCCGCCGAGCGGACCGGACCCGGGGTTCACGCCGGTGATCAGCGCGGAGTCGGTGTACTCGAAATCATTCTCGGTGCCGCTGGTTCCGGAATCGCCGTAACCCGTGGCGACCACCACGTCCACCACCCCGGGGCCGGTCGCCGTCGGGGACACCGCGATCAGCTCGGTCGGGCCGGTGAACTGCACCGAGGCCGCCGGGTCGGCGCCGAACCGCACGGTGGAGGCCAGGGTGAAGCCGGTGCCGGTGATGGTCACGGCGGTGCCACCGGCCAGCGGTCCCGCCGCCGGGGAGAGGGCCGTGACGGCCGGTGCGTCGGCATAGGTGAAGCCGGTGCCCGCGCTGCCGCCCGCGGTGGAGATCGCCACCGTCACCGTGCCGGCCTGACCGGAGGGCGTGGTGAAGGTGACCGTAGAGTCGTCGACCACGGTGTGGGCGACCGGGTTTCCGTCGATCGTCACATTCCCGGCCCCGGTGAATCCGCTGCCGGTGACGGTGACCGCCGTGCCGCCCGCGACCGGTCCGGAGCCGGGCGAGAGCGAGGCGATCACCGGGGCCGCCCGGTAGGTGAAGGTGCCGTTGTTCGAGACGCCGCCCGGAGCGGTCACGTTCACGCCGACCCCGCCCGCGGCGTGCGCCGGGGTGCGGGCCTGGATCTCGGTGGCGCTGTTCACCACGAAGCCGTTCGCGGGCACACCGTCGAACTCGACGGCCGTGGCTCCACCGAACCCGGTGCCGGTCAGGGTGACCAGCGTGCCGCCGGCGATCGGCCCCTCGTCCGGCGAGACCGCGGTGATCGCGGGGGCGTTCACATAGGTGAATCGCACCGGCACCGAACTGCCGCCCGGCGTGGTCACCACGATGTCCACGGCCCCGGCGGTTCCGGTGGGGGTGGTGAAGGTGATGGTGGAGTCGTCGTTCACGGTGAACGGCACGGGCACCCCGTCGATCGTGACGCCGGTGGCCCCGGTGAACCCGCTTCCCGACAGCGTCACGGCGGTTCCGCCGCCCAGCGGGCCGGTGTCCGGGCCGACGGTCCCGGCCGTGGGCACAGCCGCGTACCGGTACCGGCCGGCGGGTGAGACCGCTGACGTGCCGCCCGGCGTGGTGACCGTGACGTCGACCGTTCCCGCGGCCTGGGCCGGGGCGGTGGCGGTGATCCGGGTGTCGCTGGTCACGGTGAAAACCGCGGTCACGATGCCGAACCGGACGACGGTGGCGCCGGTGAACCCGGAACCGTCGATGACGACCGGGGTCGCGCCCGCGACCGGGCCCGTGCCCGGCTGCACCTGGGTCACGGCCGGCTCGTCGGCGTAGGTGAAGCCCGTGGTCGCGCTGCCGCCCACGGTGGTCACCCGCACCACCGCGGCGCCCGCGACGCCGGGAGGGGTGACGGCCGTGATGCTCGTGTCGCCGTTCACCACGAACGAGGCGGGCACCCCGTCGAAGGTGACGGCCGAGGCGCCGGTGAGACCGGTGCCCGAGACCGTGACCGTGGCGCCGCCGCTCAGAGGGCCTACGGACGGCGAAACAGCGCTCAGGACAGGCTGGTCCACATAAGTGAACTGGACCGCGACCGAGTCGCCGCCGGGTGTGGTGACCACGACCGGCGCGGTCCCCGCGCTCCCGGCCGGCATGGTCACGGTGATCGTGGAACCGTCCACCACCGTGAACGACACCGGCGCCCCGCCGACCGTCACCCCGCTCGTGCCGGAGAACCCGGACCCGGTGAGGGTGACCACGGTGCCGCCCACCACCGGACCGGACGCGGGTGAGAGCTGGCCGACGACCGGCACCGGCGCGTAGCGGAACCGGCTGCCCGGTCCTCCGGCCGAGGTCCCGCCGGGCGCGGTGACCAGCACGTCCACCGTCGCGGTGCCGGCCGGGGCGGTCGCGGTGATCCGGGTGTCGCTGCTCACCGTGAAGCCGGCGGCGGACGACCCGAACGTCACGGCGGTGGCGCCGGTGAAGCCGGAACCGTCGATCGTGACGACGGTACCCCCGGCCTCCGGCCCTTCGACCGGCGAGACCGACGACACCGCAGGAACATTCGCATACCGGAACACGCCCGTGTCCGAACCACCCACCGTCGTCACCCGCACCACCGCATTACCCACCGAACCCGCAGGCGTCACCGCCGTGACACTCGCATCCCCGTTCACCACGAACGACGCAGCCGCCACCCCGTCAAAAGTCACCGCCGAAGCACCCGTCAACCCCGAACCGCCGATCGTCACCGTCGTTCCCCCCGCCAGCGGCCCGGCCCCCGGCGAGAGCGACGTCACCGTCGGCGCCATCGTGTAGGTGAAAACCGTTCCAGCAACCGACGATCCGTACTCCGACGCCACCACCACGCCCACCACACCCGCCGAACCCCGCGACGGAGACACCGCCACCAGCTTCACCGGACTCACGTACTGCACCGAAGCAGCCGCCACCCCACCGAAACTCACGGTCGAGGCGGCGGTGAACCCGCTCCCCGTGACGGTCACCGCCGTGCCCCCACCGAGCGGACCGGCATCCGGCGAGAGCGCACTCACCACCGGCGGGTCCACGTAGAGGAACGGCATCGGCGCCGAGGTGCCGCCGGGCGTCGTCACCACCACGTCGGCGTTCCCCGCCGCCGCGGGCGGCGTGGTCAGCGTGATCGATGCGTCCCGGTCCACCACGAACGGCACCGCGACGCCGCCGATCGTCACCGAACCGGCCCCGGTGAACCCGCTGCCGATCAGGGCCAGCGTGGTGCCGCCCGCGGCCGGGCCGGAAGTGGGCGACAGCCCGCTGACCGAAGGCGCCGGAGCGTAACGGTATTCGTCGTCGGAGGAGGTGGCCGACGTACCGCCCGGCCCGGTCACCCGCACGTGCACGGTGCCGGTGCCGGCCGGGGCGGTCGCGACGATGCGGGAGTCGCTGCTGACCGTGAAGGCCGCTGCGGGCGTCCCCCCGAAACTCACGGCGGTGGCGCCGCTGAGGTCGGTGCCGGTAATCGTGACCGTGGTGCCGCCCGCCTCCGGCCCGGTGACGGGCTGGATCCCGCCGACGGACGGAGCCTGGCGATAGGTGAACAGCCCGGAGTCCGACCCACCGGGCGTGCTCACCCGCACCAGCACCGGCCCGGCCGCGGCGCCGGCCGGGGTCACCACCTGGAGCTGCGTGGGGCTGACGTACTGCACCGAACCCGCCGCGACGCCGCCGAACGTCACGGCCGAGTCCGGGGTGAAGCCGGTGCCGGTCAGCACCACCGTGCTGCCGCCGCCGACCGGGCCGGACGAGGGGGCCAGCGAGGTCAGGACCGGTGCCACGAGGTAGCTGAACCGGTCGGCCGCCGAGGTGGCCGAGGTGCCGCCCGGGCTGGTGACAGTCACGTCGACGCTGCCGGCCGCGTGTGCCGGGGCGACCGCGGTGATCGACGTGTCACCGTTGACCGTGAAGCTCGTCGCGGGTGTGGTGCCGAACCGCACGGCGGTGACGTCGGTGAAGCCGGTGCCGGTCAGGGTCACCGTGGTGCCGCCGCCGAGCGGGCCGGCGCCGGGCTGCACCACGTTCACCACCGGCTCGGCCACGTAGCGGTAGGGCTCGCCGGGGCTGGTGCCATAAGGCGTTGTCACCACGATGTTCTGGGTTCCGGTCCCGGCCGGCGCCACCGCCCGCAGCCGGGTGCCGCTGACGTACTGGAGCGAGGCGGCCGGGACGCCCCCGAACGTCACCGTGGAGCCGGTGGTGAACCCGGTGCCGTCGACGGTCACCGTGTTCCCGCCGGTCACCGGCCCGGCGCCGGGGGTGATCACGGTGATCGCGGGGGCGTCGGCGTAGGTGAAACCGGCCGGGCCCGAGGTGCCGCCGGGGGTGGTGACGGTCAGGGTGACGTCGCCGGAGCCGCCGGGTGCGGTGAAGGTGACGGTGGAGTCGTCGACCACGGCGAACGCGACCGGCACCCCGCCGAGGGTCAGGGCGGTGGCCCCGGTGAATCCGGTGCCGGTCACCGTGACCGAGGTGCCGCCCGCGACCGGTCCGAATCCCGGTGCCAGTGAGGCGATCACGGGAACCACGGCATAGCGGTAGCGATCCGCCCCCGACGTGGCCGAGGTGCCGCCCGGACCGGTCACCGTGACGTCGACCGTTCCGGCGCCGGACGGCGCGGTGGCCGTGATCGAGGTGTCGCTGCTGACGGTGAACAGCGTGGCGGGCGTGGCCCCGAACCGGACCGCGGTGGCGTCGGTGAAGCCGGTGCCGGTGATCACCACCGTCGTCCCACCGCTCTGCGGCCCGGCACCGGGCACCACGGAGGTGACGGAAGGCGCTGCCCGGTAACGGTATCCGCCCGTCAGCTGATCCTGGCCGTACGGCGTGGTGACGACCACGTCCACCGGCCCGGCGCCCCCGGGCGGCACCGTCACGGTGAGCTGGGTCGGTGAGACGAACTGCACCGAGCCCGCCACCCCGCCGAGGGTCACGGCGGACGTCAGGGTGAAACCGCTTCCGGAGAGCGTGATCTGGTTACCGCCGGCGAGCGGGCCGGACCCGGGCGAGACGGACGCGATCACCGGCGGGGCCGCGTAGCTGAACCGGTCGGCGGGTGAGGTGGCGGAGGTGGCGAACGGCCCGGTCACGGTGACGTCCACCGTTCCCACACCCTGGGCCGGCGCGACGGCGGTGATCTGCGTTCCGCCGTTCACCACGAAAGAGGCCGCCACCGAACCGAATCGAACGTCGGTGGCCCCGCTGAACCCGGAGCCGCTGATCACCACCGTGGTGCCACCGGCGACCGGTCCCGAGGTGGGCGCCAGCCCGGTCACCACCGGATCGGCGACGTAGGTGAAGACTGTTCCCGCAGCCGAGATTCCCCCGTCCGCCGTGGCCACCCGGACGTCCACCGCTCCCGCCGCGTGCGCGGGCGCCGACGCCGTGACCTGCGTGGGCGAGTCCACGGTGAAGGTCGCCGCCGAGCCGCCGAACGTCACCCCGGTGACGCCGTGGAACTGGCCACCGGTGATCACCACCTGGGTCCCGCCGGCCACCGGCCCGGCGGCCGGCGCGATGCCGGACACCGTGGGCGTGCCCACGTAGCGGAACCGGCCGGCCGCCGAGGTGGCCGAGGTGCCGCCGACCGTGGTCACCGTGACGTCGGCCAGGCCCGCGGCACCGGCCGGGGCGGTCGCGGTGACCTGGGTGTCGCTGTTCACCGTGAACCCCGCGGACACCCCGCCGAACCGCACGGAAGTGGCTGTGGAGAGCCCGGTTCCGGTGATCGTCACCACCGTGCCGCCGGCGGTCGGGCCGGAGCCGGGCGAGATCGCCGTGACGCCGGGCACGCCGATGTAGGTGAAGGTGTCGGACGCCGTGACCGCCGAGGTTCCGCCGTCCCCCGTGGTGACCGTGACCCCCACCGGACCGGCCGCGTGCGCCGGGGTGACGGCGGTGATCCGGGTGTCGCTGTCGACGGTGTAGCTCGCCGCGTTGTTGCCCCCGAACTGCACGGCGGTGGGCCCGGTGACGGTGGTGAAGCCGGTGCCGGTGACGACGACCGTGGTGCCGCCCACGACCGGGCCGTTCACCGGCGTCGTCCCGGTGACCGTGGGCGCGCCGACGTAGCGGAAGGCGAACCCGGAGGAGACCCCGCCCGGCGCCGTGACCACCACGTCCACCACCCCCTCGACATGTGCGGGGGCGGTCGCGACGATCTGGCCGTCGTTGCTGACCGCGATCACCCCGGACGCCGGGACGCCGCCGAAGGTCACCGAGGTGGCCCCGCTGAACCCGGAACCCGTGACCGCGACCAGGGTTCCACCGGCGACCGGGCCGTGGTCGGGCGACAGCCCGGTGACCACCGGCACGGCCTGGTAGGTGTACCGGTCGGCCGGCACCACCGCCGAGGTGCCACCCACGGTGGTGACCCGCACGTCCGCCACTCCCGCCGGGCCGGCCGGGGCGACGGCCGTGATCTGCGTGGGCGAGTCCACCGTGAACGACGGCGCGGCGGTGGCGCCGAAGCTGACCAGAGACGTGCCGGTGAACCCGGTTCCGGTCACCACCACCGGGTTTCCGCCCGCGAGCGGCCCGGCCGCCGGTGCCACGGCGGTGACGCCGGGCGCGACGACGAAGGTGTACCGGTCGGCGGTCACCGGCGCCGAGGTGCCGCCGATCGCCGTCACCGAGACGTCCACGGTGCCCGCGGTGTGTGCCGGGGCGACCGCCGTGATCTGCGTTCCCGAGTTCACGGTGAACGAGGCGGCCGCCGTGCCCCCGAACGTGACGGCGGTGGCGGCGCTGAACGAGGTTCCGGTGATGACGACGGTGGTGCCACCGGCGGCCGGGCCGGACGAGGGGGTCAGGGCGGTGACGACCGGCGCGGCGACGTAGGTGAACAGGTCGGCCGCGACGGCCGCCGAGGTGCCGCCCACGGTGGTCACCGTCACGTCGACCGGACCGGCGCTGCCGCCGGGGGCCGCCGGCGAGTAGGCGGTGATCAGCGTGTCGGAGCTGACCGTGACGCCGGTGGCCGCGACCCCGCCGAAGGCGACGGCGGTGACCCCGGTGAATCCGGTGCCGTTGACGGTGACCAGGGTGGAGCCGGTCACCGGACCGGAGGCGGGCGAGACCGAGGTGACGGCCGGGGCGGCCACGTAGGTGTAGGACGACGCGTTGCTCGTGCCGTAGGCCGTCATGACCGTCACGTTGACCGGTCCCGCCGATCCGGTCGGCACCACCGCCGTGATGCGGGTGTCGGAATCAACTGTGTACGAGGCGTTCTGGGGACCGAACGAGACGGCGGTGGCGGTGCTGAACCCGGTTCCGGTGAGCACCGTGCTGCCGCCCCCGGCCAGCGGCCCGCTCGCCGGGGAGACCGAGGTGAGGGTGGGCGGGCCCTGGTAGGTGTACACGTCGGCCGGGTTCTGGGCGCTGGTGCCGTAGGGCGTGGTCACCTGGATGTGCACCGGGCCGGTGGCGTGCGGCGGCACGCCCCGCACCTGGATCTGCGTGGCGGTCACGCCGAGGATCGCCAGCGGGGGGTAGCCGTCGAAGGTCACCGCGGTCGCCCCGGTGAAATCCGTTCCGGTGATCGTGATCACCTGGCTCACGCTGCCCGCGGTCGGCCCGCCGGCCGGGCTGATCCCGGTCACGACCGGCGGGTCGACGTAGGTGAACCGGTCCGCGGCGACGGTCGCCGACACCCCGCCCGGCGCGGTCACGGTGACGTCCACCGGGCCCGCGACGTGCGCGGGGGCGACGGCGGTGATCGAGGTGTCCGAGCTGACCGCGATCACCCCGGCGGCCGGAACGCCGCCGAACGACACCGAGGTCGCGCCGGTGAACCCGGTTCCGGTGACGGTGACCGTGGTTCCGCCCCCGACCGGGCCGGCCGAGGGCGAGATCGCGCTCACCGTGGGCGCGTTCACGTAGCTGTACTGGTCGGAGGACGACGTGGCGGAGGTACCGCCGACCGTCGTCACGGTCACGTCCACGGTGCCCGCGCTGCCGGCCGGGGTCACCGCGGTGATCTGGGTGGCGCTGTTCACCACGTACGACGCCGCGTTCGACGCACCGAACCGCACCGTGGTCGCCCCGGTGAAACCGGCGCCGGTGATCACCACGCTCTGCCCGCCGCCGAGCGGGCCGCGGGCCGGGCTGACCGCCGAGACCACCGGCGGGCCCACGTAGGTGAACTGGTCGGCGCTGGTCGGCGCGGAGGTGCCGCCGGGGGTGGTGACCGTGACGTCGACCGTGCCCACGCTGCCGGCCGGGGCGGTCGCGGTGATCTGCGTCCCCGAGTTCACGGTGAACGACGTGGCCGGGTTCGCCCCGAACCTCACCCCGCTCGCCCCGGTGAAGCCGGTGCCGGTGATCACCACGACGGTGCCAGCGCCGGTCGGGCCGGAGGCGGGCGACACCGCCGTCACGGTCGGCACGGCGTAGTAGGTGAACCGGTCGGCGCTGCTGGTGGCCGACGTCCCACCGGGTGCCGTGACCACGACGTCGACGGTGCCCACGGCCTGGGCCGGCGCGGTGACCACCAGCTGGGTGTCGCCGCTGACGGTGAACGACGTGGTGGACACCCCGCCGAAGGCGACCGAGGTGGCGCCGGTGAATCCGGTTCCGGTGACGGTGACGCTCGTGCCCCCGGCGATCGGGCCGGCGGCCGGCGCCAGGCCGGTGACGGTGGGCGCGGCCACGTAGACGTACTGGTCGGCGGTGGACGTCGCGGAGGTGCCGCCCACCGTCGTCACGGTCACGTCGACGGTGCCCGCCGCCCCGGCCGGGGCCACGGCGGTGATCTGGAAGGCGCTGTTCACCACGTACGACGTGGCGTTCGACGCACCGAACCGGACCGAGCTCGCGGCCGTGAACCCGGTGCCGGTGACCACCACCGTCGTCCCCCCGGCCAGCGGTCCCCGGGCGGGACTCACGGCGGTGACGACCGGCCCGGTGACGTAGGTGTACTGGTCCGCGGAGGACGTGGCCGACGTGCCGCCGACGGTGGTGACCGTGACGTCGACCGTGCCCGCGCCGCCGGCCGGGGCGGTCGCGGTGATCTGCGTCGCCGAGTTCACGGTGACCGACGTGGCCGGGTTCGCCCCGAACCTGACCGCGGAGGCCCCGGTCAGGTTGGTGCCGGTGATCACCACGCTGGTGCCGGCCGTGGTCGGGCCGGACACCGGCGACACCGCCGTCACGGTCGGCGCCGCCACGTAGGTGTACTGGTCGGAGGCCGACGTGGCGGACGTACCGCCCACCGTGGTCACGGTGACGTCGACCGTTCCCGCGCCGCCCGCCGGGGCCACCGCCGTGATCTGCGTGGCGCCGTTGACCGTGTAGCCCACCGCGTTCGTGGCGCCGAACCGCACCGCGGAGGCCCCGGTGAAGCCGCTGCCGGTGATCGTCACCGAAGTGCCGGCGGCGAGCGGGCCGGAGGACGGCGAGACGTTCGTGACCGTGGGCGGGGCGACATAGGTGTACTGGTCGGCGGTCACCGCGTCGGAGGTGCCGCCGATCGCGGTGACGGTGACGTCGATCTGCCCGGCGGCCCGCACCGGCGCGACGGCCGTGATCTGGGTGGCGCTGTTGCGGACGAAGCTGCTGGCCGCGGTGGCGCCGAACCTCACCGCCGTCACGTTGGTGAAGTTCGTCCCGGTGATGACCACGGTGGTGCCGCCGGAGGTAGGCCCGGAGGCCGGACTCACCTGCGTCACCGTGGGTTTCGGGACGTAGGTGTAGTCGTCCGCCGCGGTGTTGGCGTTCGTGCCCGCCACGTTGGTGACCTTGAGGTCGGCAGCACCGGTGCCGGCCGGGGCCACCGCCGTGATCTGGGTCAGGCTGTCGACCGTGTAGCTGGTCGGGTTGGCCGTGCCGAACTTGACGGCGGTGACGGCCAGGAAGTTGGTGCCGGTGACGGTGACCGTGGTGCCGCCGGTCTCCGGGCCCTGGTTCGGGCTGACCGAGGTGATGGTCGGCGTGATCGGCGCGGTGGAACCGCATTCCGCGTGGGCGAGGATCAGCTCACTGGTGACGGTGTTGGTGCCTGCCGTCTTGTTGACGATGTGCGCACCGTTGACCTCCAGCTGGTACTGGCCGCCGGTGGTCGGGTAGGTGATCTGCTCGTTGAGCACGATGTAGCCGGTGTTCTGGCCGATCAGGTTGGTCTGCTGGATGGTGTAGTTCGCCGGGATCACGGCCGGGATGTTGTTCAGCGCCAGCCCGAGCAGTTTCAGCCCGCCGGCCTGGGCCGCGCCGGTGACGCCGGTCGGGGTGGCGTAGCACTGCGCGTGCGCGTCGGCCAGGCTGAGCACCTCGACCACGCCGACTTTCACCGCCAGGCCCCCGGCGTCCGCCGACGAGGTGGCGGTGTCGGCGAGCGGGTCGGCGGTGGCGGCGCTGTTCATCGCGCCGAGCGTGATCAGCCCGAGCACCACGGACGCGTTGCTGGCGGTCGGCGGGGTGGGGTAGGCGGACTGCGCGTAGGTGGTGCCCCCGGTGACGTCCCGACCGCCGTAGGCACTGGCCATCACGGTCGAGCCGGTGAAGGCGGCCTGACTGGTGCTCGCCGCGATCGGCACCAGCACCCAGGCCAGCACCACCACGATCAGGCCGCGCACCAGCCATGCGGCAGCGCTCCCCGAGGAGCGAGACGACCGCATCTCACACCCCCACCGGCACAGAACCCGGCCGCCGATTCGACCGGCCCGGAAACCTTCTCCGGTTCAGTCACATTCGGACGACGGCGGCGGGTTCTGCACCGGTGGGGACGCTCGGCTGAGGCCCCACCCGATCGGCCCAGCACCGGTGACGGTACGTGAGGTGTGGGCGGATCAGGTCAGGACGCCCAGGGCGCCTCCACCGACCAGGTGGTGTCGGCGTCGAACGAGGCGTCGGCGTCCCGGGCCGCGTTGCCGCCCGGCACGGCCAGCCAGAGTTCCGCGGCGTAGTGCCGCAGGTACTGCCCCGGGTAGTTCCAGGAGCTGAGCTTCACCCCTCCGTCGCCCTCCTCGGCGCACCAGGTGGCGTCGGCGGCGAACAGCGCGGTTCCGTCGTCGGCGTGCTGTTTCACCCGGAAGGCCTGGTGCCGCAGGTAGGTTCCCGGATAGTTGACGGACTCCAGCGAGTAGCAGGAGCTGTCGGCCAGACCGGGCACAATGTTCCAGG
Source organism: Kineosporia corallincola (assembly GCF_018499875.1). Classification (GTDB taxonomy): domain Bacteria; phylum Actinomycetota; class Actinomycetes; order Actinomycetales; family Kineosporiaceae; genus Kineosporia; species Kineosporia corallincola. The sequence continues at coordinate 435,488 of NZ_JAHBAY010000006.1, forward strand.
TGGCGTCGTTCTTCAGCAGCTCGTCACTGGCGGCGGTGACCACCTCGGTGTAGCCGAGGCCTTCCCGGTGCCGGACGTACCGGTCGTCGTAGCCTTCGGTGGTGACCCGCAGCGAGTGCCGGCCCTGGTCGATCGTCACCGCGTCGGGTGAGGTGGGCGCCGCGATCAGCTTCTCGTTGGCCTCCTTCAGCCGGGCCGCGTCCACCTTGACCACCTGCCGGTCGTAGGTGGCCAGGCCGTTGACCTCGTTCTCGACGTCCGTGGTCTCGGTGTACACCGAGGCGGAGAGCCCGTTCGGCACGCCGGAGGTGGTCATCTGCGTCCACAGGCCGATCAGCCGCCGGTTCAGTCTCTCCGCGGTGCCCTGGTCCTCGTAGCTGAACCCGCCGCCCGGGAACCACTCGTGCCCGGCGACCTTCAGCCCGAGCCCGCCGAACTCACCGACCACGCCGGCCCGGGTGGCCGTGGGTCTGGCGATGCCGGGCCCGGTGTAGTTGTGGTTGTCGATCACGTCGCCGTTGCCGCCGTCGACCGCGCCGCAACAGTTCACGCCGCTCATGTTGTCGACCAGCCGGGTCGGGTCGTAGGCCTTGACCAGGTCCGCCACCGCGGCCTGGTCGTGCTGACCCCAGCCCTCGTTCTGGGCGACCCACAGCACCACCGACGGCGAGCTGCGGTGCTGGTCGATCATCGCCTTGAACTCCTTCTCCCACTGCGCCTTCGCGGCCGCGTCGGGCTGGAGGTCGGGACGCATCGAGGGCATGTCCTGCCAGACCAGCAGGCCCAGCCGATCGGCCCAGTAGTACCAGCGCTGCGGCTCCACCTTGATGTGCTTGCGCACCATGTTGAAGCCGGTCGACTTCAGCAGCTCCAGGTCGTACCTCAGCGCCTGGTCGGTGGGGGCGGTGTAGATCCCGTCCGGCCAGTAGCCCTGGTCGAGAGTGCCCGACTGGAAAAGGAAGTCACCGTTCAGCACGAGCCGCTGCTGCCCGTCCACCCGCTTCACCGCGATCGACCGCATCCCGGCGTACGACCCGACCGTGTCCACCGTGGTCTGGCCGGTGCGAAGCTCCACCTTGACGTCGTAGAGGAACGGGTCGTCCGGCGTCCACAGGTGGGGTTTCGGGATCTTCAGCGAAACCGTCTGCCCGGCGGCACCACTCGCGCTGACGACCTTGGTGCCCCCGGTCGAGACGGTGACCACGGAGGTGGCGTTCTTCGTCGTCCCCACCCTGACCTTGAGGGTGGACGACGAGAGGTCGGGAGTCAGGTCGACCTTGGTCACGTGTGTGGCGTTCACCGGCTCCAGCCAGACGGTCTGCCAGATGCCCGACGACGAGGTGTAGAAGATCCCGCCCCCGGACTCCGGCTGTACCCCCTGGAGCTCCTGCTTGCCCACGGCCTGGGTGCCCGCGTTGCCCGGGTCCCACACGCCCACCACGAGGGTGTTGTCGCCGGCCCGGAGCAGGCCGGTGATGTCGTAGCTGAAGGCGTCGTAGCCGCCGTCGTGGGTGGCCCCGGCCTTCGTGCCGTTCACCCAGACGTCGGTGCGGTAGTCCACGCCGTCGAAGTTGAGCTGCACCCGGTCCTTCGACCAGCCCGCCGGCACGGTGAACGTGCGCTGGTACCAGAGCTTGTCGTCACCGGTGATCCTGCGCTGGATGCCGGACAGCGCCGACTCCGCCGCGAACGGCACCCGGATCTTCTCGCCGAAACTCTCCGGCGGGGTGGTGCGGTCGCTCGGGGTGACCTCGAAATCCCAGATCCCGTTGAGGTTCTGCCACTGCGAGCGGGTCAGCTGCGGACGGGGGTACTCCGGCAGCGGCTTTTCGGTGGGCACCTGGTCGGTCCACGGCGTGGTCATCGGGGCCGACTTCGGTTCCCAGTCGGCCTGACCGGCCGCCCGGGCCGGACCGGCAACCACCAGAAGGCCGAGTACCGACAGGATGACGACCATCGCCTGATTCAGGGCAGGCGGGCGCTGACGCATGCGAGCTCCCTTCGCTGGGGGCGTCAGCTCATCAGTAAAACGGGCAAAAGGCACCTGCCCGATCGGCGAGGTGCCTTCTGCCCGTCAGATCGTGCCCTTCGGGTCGCGGCCGGTCAGCGGTCGCGGCCCGCACCCCGGGAGGGCTGCATGGTGCGGATCACCGGGGCGTTCCAGCCGCGCTCGGCGAAGGCCGCCAGCACGGCCGCGCCCACGGCCTCCACCTGCTCCTTCGCCACCAGGGCGATGGCCGAGCCGCCGAAGCCGCCGCCGGTCATCCGGGCCCCGACCGAGCCGTTGGCCTGCGCGACCTCCACGGTCACGTCGATCTCGGCGCAGGTGATCTCGAAGTCGTCGCGCATCGAGGTGTGCGACTCGTCCATCAGCCGGCCGAAGGCGGCCCAGTCGCCGTGCCCCATCGCCTCGCCGGCGGCCACCACCCGGTCGTTCTCGGTGACGATGTGCCGGGCGCGCTTGAGCAGCAGCGGGTCGGTCAGCCGGTCCAGGTCGGCCACGGTGGCCAGGCGCAGCGAGTCCACGCCGAGCGCGGCCGCGGCCCGCTCGCAGGACTCGCGCCGCTCGTTGTACTCACCGTCGGCGTGACTGTGCGACACCTTGGTGTCCATGACCATCAGGGCCAGCCCGGCGCCGTCCAGGTCGAAGGGGACCTGCTGGGTGCTGAGGTTCAGCACGTCGAACAGCAGCGCGTGGCCCTCGGTGCAGAGGATCGACGCGGCCTGGTCCATCAGCCCGGTTTTAGCACCCACGTACTCGTTCTCGGCGTACTGCGCGACCTGGGCCAGGGGCAGGCCCTGCGGCTCGGTCAGCCCGGCCAGCTCGACCAGGGCCACGGCGACGGCACACTCCAGCGCGGCCGACGACGACAGCCCGGCGCCGAGCGGCACCCGGCCGTCCAGGTACAGGTCGGCACCCGGCACGCTCGCGCCCTTGGCGGCCAGGGCCCAGGCGACGCCGGCGACGTAGCCGCCCCAGCCCTCCACCGAGCCCGGCTCCAGCTTGTCCAGGTCGATCTGCACCTGCTCGGTCTGCTGGGCGGAGGCCACCCGCAGCACCCGGCCGTCGGTCTTCGTGGCCGCCACGGTCACCCGGTCGGGGATCGCGAGCGGCATGACGAAGCCGTTGTTGTAGTCGGTGTGCTCACCGATCAGGTTGACCCGGCCCGGCGACGACCAGACCCCGGCCGGGGCAGCCCCGTAGAGATCGGCGAAGGCCGAGGTGACGGCCTCGACCGGGTCCACTGCGCTGTTCTGGGTCACGTCTCGCCCTCGACGACGGGTGCCGCTGGCGGCACGTTCTGCTCGGGGCCACATCGTGACCCACGATTCTGGGATAGCCCAGAGTATGACGTCCCTCTGATCGGGTCGAGGCAGGTTCTGATCGTTTTCGATCACCTGGCCTGACGCGTCGGTCTATCCTCACCGGATGTTCGCCGACGAGCGCCGTCAGAAGATCCTCGGGCTGGTCCGCTCCAACGGCGCGGTCTCCCTGCGGGAGCTGGCCCGGGTGGTGCGCAGCTCCGAGGTGACCGTGCGCCGCGACCTGCGCCTGCTGGAGTCGCAGGGGCTGCTGGACCGGCGGCACGGCGGCGCCGTGTCCACCGGCGGGCTCAGCCACGAGCCGACCTACTCGGAGAAGTCGGTGGTGGCGGCCCGGGAGAAGGTGGCGATCGGGGCACTGGCCGCGGGCCTGGTGGAGGAGGGCGACGCGATCTGTGTGGGCGCCGGCACCACCACCCAGGCCTTCGCCCGGCACCTGACCGGCTTCCGCGAGCTCACCGTGATGACCAACTCGGTGCTGGTGGCACAGGAACTGGCCGGGGCCAAGGTGTCTCGCGGGGTGGAGGTGGTGATGACCGGCGGCACCCTGCGCGCGCCGATCTTCGCCCTGGTCGGCTCGGTGGCCGAGCAGGCACTGGCGACGATGCGGGTGCGCCGGGTGTTCATGTCCGGCAACGGGCTCACCGCCGAGCGCGGGCTGTCCACGCCGAACCTGGTGGTGGCGGGCATGGACCGGGCGATGGCGGCGGCGGGCGAGGAGATCGTGGTGCTCGCCGACCACACCAAGATCGGCCAGGAGACGATGGCCCAGACCGTGCCGGCCGACCAGATCGCCCACCTGGTGACGAGTGACCGCACACCGGGCGAGGTGATCGGGCAGTTCCGCGACAGCGGGGTGGAGGTGCACGTCGCGGAGTGCGCGGACGAGGACGAGGCGTGACCACCTGGTCGTCGTCTTGTCAGTTTCCGATCGAACGTGCCAGATTATGTTCGAGACTTGACAGCATATGAGCGAGGTTCTCGTGGCAATGATCCGCGACGTGACGACCATGGACGACGGAAGGCGGATCACGTACTACTACAGTGCGCCCGCCGGATCCGCGACGTCCGCTGACGCCGAAACCTCCCCGAAGGAGGACGAGGACCAGTGAGCGAGCGCCGTTTCGACCCCACCAGTGGCGAGTGGATCACCTTCGCCACGCACCGGCAGAACCGCACCTTCCTGCCGCCGGCCGACGCCTGCCCGCTGTGCCCCGACCCGAACAACGAGTGGGACGGCGAGATCCGGCGCACCGACGTGCAGATCGCGGTGTTCGACAACCGGTTCCCGGCGCTCAGCCCCACCCCGCCGGAGCCCGACATCGAGGGCACCGAGCTGTACCAGGTGGAACCGGCCAGCGGTCGCTGCGAGGTGATCTCGTACTCCTCCGACCACAACGCCACGCTGGCGAAGCTCGGGCCGGAGCGGATCCGCCTGCTGATCGACGTCTGGGCCGACCAGTACCAGGTGCTCGGATCCGAAGGCCACCAGTACGTGCTGCCTTTCGAGAACCGCGGTGAGGCGATCGGCGTCACCCTGCACCACCCGCACGGCCAGATCTACGCCTACGACGACATTCCGGCGCGCCCGCTGCGAAAGCTGAAAACGGCCGCGGCCTATCGTCAGCGCACCGGTCGCTGCGTGGAGTGTGACGTGGTCGCCGCCGAGATCGAGGACGGCCGCCGGATCGTGGCCGAGGGCGAGTACTTCATCGCCCACGTGCCGTTCTGGGCGCGCTACCCCTACGAGGTGCGGATCTCGCCGAAGCAGCACACGCCGTCGATGGTCGCGGTCGCCGACGAGGCCCGCACCGACCTGGCGCACGTGCTGCACCGCGTGTTCACCGGCCTGGACGATCTTTTCGGCTTCCCCCTGCCCTACGTGCTGGGCATCTTCTCCTCGCCGGTGAACGGCGACCCGGCCGTGGCCGGCTGGGACGGCAGCTGGGACGACATCTCTCACCTGCACCTGCTGATCTCGCCCCCGAACCGGAGCGAGACCAAGCTGAAGTACATCGCCGGCACCGAGCAGATGGGCGGCGCCTACTCCACCGACATCGCGCCCGAGGTCACCGCGGCGACCCTGCGGGAGAAGATCCCGCAGTCCTGAGGTGAGTGGCGCGGGGGCCGGTCCCCTCCCCGGTCCCCGTGCCACACCAGGCTTTTCAGATCAGGCTTTTCACATCAGCAGAGGCTCGGCCGCCCGCACCGTCAGGGCCAGGCCCACCAGCAGCACCAGGGTGGCCGTGCCCCAGGGCGCCCAGCGCCGCCAGTGCTCGGCCAGGCCGCCCAGCCGGCTCTCCTCGCGCAGCCGGTCGGCCACCTTCACCAGCACCAGCCCCACTGCCGTGAGCAGCCCGGCCATCCCGATGCCGTAGCCGATCACCAGCAGGATCCCGAACCAGGTGCGCCCCAGCCCGATCGCGCCCAGCAGCACCACCAGCGCCGAGGGGCTCGGCACCAGCCCACCCGCGATCCCCATCCCCACCAGGGCCATCCGCGACAGCGCCGACCGATTCGGGTCATGGACGACGCCGAGGCCGAAATGCCCGTGACCGTGCCCGGTTCCGTGGCCGTGTCCATGACCGTGCCCATGACCGTGTCCATGACCGTGGCCGTGGCCGTGCCCATGACCGTGCTCCTGCCCCGCGGGGACGACGGCGGGCACCAGCGGTTCGTCGAGGTCGATCACCCGCTCCTCGTCGTCCGTCATTGACGCCCGCCGCAACCGCACCGCCGAAGCCAGCAACCACGCGCCGACCCCGGCGATCAGCAAGCCGCTGGCCACTCCCAGCCAGGCCAGCACCGTCTCTCCCGCCAGCGTGGCCACGGCGCTGAGCAGCAGGCCGAGCACGATCACCCCGGCGGTGTGGGTCACCGTCACGGTCAGCCCGACCGTGAGGGCGTCCCGGGTGGTTCCCCTACGACCAGCGAGATACGCTGCTATGACTGTCTTTCCGTGTCCGGGGAGGGCTGCGTGCGAGGCCCCCAGCAGCACCGACAGCAGCACCGCGAGCAGGCCCACGGCCGGCGTCAGGTCGCGGGCACCGGCCAGTTCGGCGAAGCGCCCGGACAGCGCCTGCGCCCACCGGCCGAGCACGCCCACGGTCGGCAGATCAACGGCGGAGGACGCCGAGGGGCCCGCACCGGGCTCCACGCGGAGCACGGCCGAGGTGGTCGACAGCGGGGAACTCAGCAGGTCGTCGGGGTAGCGGCGGAGTTCCTGGCTGACCGTGCGGGCGGGCACCGACGATGCGCTCAGGTGCACCCCGTCGCCGGTGGTGGCGGTGATCTCGCGCCAGCCGATCCGGTCGGTGCCGTACGGATTACGGAACTCCACCCGGCTACCCGCGCCGATGCCCGGAAGTTCCGCGCTCAGGCGGCATTCCAGCCGGCCGGTGCCCATACCGGCCTCACCGTAGAAGTAGTCGTAGGAGCTGCGGGCCACCACGAACGTCAGCGCCGTGCCGTCGGCCGACGCCCGCACCTGGTCGCGCAGATCGGCGCAGGCCGCGGTGGCGTGCCGGGCCCGCTCCTGCGGCGAGACCACGTCGTCGTGGTCGGCGTCGATCACGGTCCGGTCCTGAAGCGTCGGGATCTCCGCGCTGTCCACCACCGCCAGGTCGTCGATCCGGCCGGGCGACAGCACCAGCCCGTCGTAGTGGTTCACGGTGAAATTGCCCAGCGGATGGGCCATCACCGACGCCGTGGCCTGTCCGGGCACCAGCAGCACCCCGCCCACGACCAGGACCGCGATCAGGATCAGGCGTTTCATCGTGCACCCCGCAACGTGTCGAGCGCGGCCCGGGCCCCGGCGGCGCCGGGCAGGGAGAAGTACGGGTTGATGCTCAGGGCCAGCTCCAGGTGCTCACGCGCCGCGTCCCGGTCACCGAGGGCCAGTTCGATCATGCCGCGGTGATAGCTGAAGGTCGCGTTGCGCCAGCCCAGCTTCCCGGCCCGCACCGCGAACTCCTTCGCCTCCCGGTTCCTCCCGGCCCGGTGCAGGGCCCAGGCCAGGGCATCGGCCACCAGAACACTGTGCCGGCGCGACCATTCGGCCCGGGCGTGCTTCACCGCCACGTCCGGCCGGCCGTGGTCGGCGGCCACCACGGCCACGGCCAGGTCGTCCACCACCCCGTTCGCCTGCTGGAGCCGGGTCTCCGCGTCGATCAGGGCGAGCTGCTGCCGGGCCTGGGCCGTGCGGCCCGTCGACGCCAGCAGCTCGGCGTACTCCAGCAGATACTGTGCCAGCGGAAGCCGAGCCACCACGTCCGCGTAATCCCGTTCCGCACCGACGGTGTCGCCGGTGGCGGCGCGAGCCCTCGCCCGGCCGGCCAGCAGCGCCGGACCGTCCGGCTCGGCCTCCAGCCCCCGGCGGTACTGCTCCAGCGCCTCCCGCGGATCGCCCTGCCCGAACGCCAGCTCGCCGAGATACAGCCGGCAGAAGGCGATGTCGGAGGGCTGGACGGCCTCGGCCAGGGCTCGGTCGAGGGCGGTCCGGGCGGCGGCGACGTCACCGGTCTGCTCGAAGTGGTACGAGGCCCGGGCGAAAGACGCCACACCGGGCGCCAGGTCGAGCATCCGCTGGGCCGCCCGCCGGGCCCCCGGGTAGTCGCCCAGCTGGGTCAGCGCGTCGTCCTGCACCCCCAGGGCGGTGGCGTCGTAGGGGTCGGCCCGCTGCGCCCGGCGAGCCCACTCCAGTGCCTCGGCGAACTCGTGCCGGGCGTTGGCCAGGGCGCCCATCCCGGTCATGGCGTCGGCGTTGCCCTCCGGCCGCTGCTCCAGTGACCTGCGCAGCGCTCCCTCGGCCCGGGGGTAGAGCGTGGGATCACCACTGATCCGGGCCTGCTGCACGTACGCCGATCCCAGCGTCGCCCAGCCCGCGGCGTCCTCCGGGAACTCCCGCAGGTGCGCCTGGGTGGCGGTGATCGTCTCCGCGACAGTGCCTGTCCGGGCGGCACGTTCGGCCGGTTCCGGCCGCTCCTGCCGCTCGGGACCGCGCAGCACCACGACCACCGCCGTGGCCGCCAGGAGAAGACTCCCGGCGACCACGGCGGCCAGTGCGGCGACCCGTGCGGAGGGCCGGTCCGTCACCCTCAGACCGGCTGCGGCTGCGTGGCGGCACCCGGGCGCAGCCGGCGGCCCCGCACCAGCACCACGGCGCCGGCGCTGACCAGGAGAGCGCCGAGACCGGGCAGCAGGCCGGACGGGAACGACGGGCCACCGCCGGTGGTCGACGGGGCCACCGGGGCGGTGACCGACTGGGTCTGGGCCTGGGCCTGCTTCGCCTTCCAGCTGCTGGCCATCGAGGTGTTCGGCAGCGGCAGGTAGGGGAAGATCTTGCCGAACTTCTGCCCGTTGGCGTCCACCTTGTCACCGCTCTTCAGCGGCGCCACGATCTTGCCCGACTGCGCGGCACCGGCCACCGCCTGGAGCGAGATGTCGATGACGTCGTCGGTGAGCCGGCGGCCGTTCGGGAAGCCCTGGAGGTCACCACCGATCACGCCGAGCCGGTTCGGCTTCTTGGCCACCGGCACGCCCAGGTTCAGGCGCAGCATCTCCGAGGGCACGAAGCGGGTGGCGTCCGCGTCGGCGTTGAGCACCTGCGAGTTCAGGTCGGCCTGGATCGGCGCCGTCGAGTTGTCCAGCGTGGGCGCGTTCTTCGCGATCCCGGTCAGATAGATCTCGACCAGGTCGTTGCGCGGGGTGGTCGGCACGTCGAGCCCGTAGACCGCGTTCAGCAGGTGCGGCAGCTCCGGGTCGAGGACCTTCTCCACCACCGGCGTCACGGTGTGGTCGGTCTCCGGCTTGATCGAGTTGAAGGCGTCCTTCAGCCCGGCCGGCACGACCACCTCGTTGACCAGCGGATTGCCCAGGCGCGACACCTGCACGTAGTTGCCGCTGGGGGTGGCCTTTCCGGGCTCCAGGGTCAGGGTCTGCTTCTCGGTGCTGCTCCAGATCCCGATCACCGGGTTCTTCGTCGCGTCCTGGTTGATGGCCAGATCGGCCTTGGGCACCTGGAGCGCGATGGCATTCACGTTGTACCCGGCCAGGGTGTCGGTGCCGACCTTCTTCAGGTTGCCGCCGTACAGCAGGTCGAACACCCGCAGGTCGAGGAAGAACGGGTCGTCGGACTGCCCGGCGAAGGTACGTCCGCCGCCCTCCACCGACTCGAACGAGGCGGTGCGGAGCTTGCCGTAGTTCGGCATGGTGGCGTTGCCGACGTTCGAGGGGGCGGCCGTGCCCTCGGCGATCGTGGTGGCGCCGGCCTCGTCGCCGTCCACGATCTTCTGGAGCGTGTAGGTCTGGCGGAACAGCAGGTTCTCGTCGTCCAGCGAGGTCACCGGGCCGTTGGCGTAGAGGAACGTGTCGGTGCCGCGCTTGTCGTCGGTGGTGAAGGTCCACCGGTAGGTCAGGTCGGCGACCGCGTCGCCGTCGTTGTCGATGTTGAGGTCGTAGTGCGCACCGTCCTGGAAGGCGTAGAAGTTCGGGCCGCCGTTGGGCTCCTCGAACGGGATCCAGGTCCCGATCAGGGTGACGGTGTCGGACTTGTCCGGGCTGGTGAAGGCGTACACGTCGGTGTTGTCCACCTTCGGGTCACCCGCTGTGAGCGGGGCCTCCCGGTGACTGGAGGCCGAGGCCGGCCCCGCCCCTACGGCCAGGGCGCTGCTCGCGGCCACCCCGACCACGGCCAGTCGGCCGATCATCTGTCGAATCGGTCTGCCAGCGGATGAGTCTCGCTGATGTGCCATGTCTGATTCCCCGTCGATCCGTCGCGGGCGGCCGGTCAGGCGGCGCCGCGACTCCCCCATGCCAAATACCGCAACGTGGCCCGAATTCGGACCAACCGATGGCGGAACGTAGCCTGTCGTCACGCAACGTACACCTTGTTGGCCGAATCCACGTGTCGTCCACCAGGAGGGCACCGCAAACAGGACAGATGTGGCACGATCCCTGTCGTTCCAGCCACATCTTCCGGTTTTAACTCCCTCACGACGAATGGGACGGCACCTATGGCGGACACGGGGGCACCCGGAGCGGTCAGATCGGTCAGCGCCCTGCCGGCGACCAGACCGGCGGCAGCCTTCGAGGCCGAGCGCACGATCCGGATGATGGGGGCCCGGGTCCGGATGCTGCGCAAACAGCAGAATCTGACCCTGAAGTCCCTCGCCGACCGCACCGGGGTCAGCGTGTCGATGCTCAGCATGGTCGAACGCGGACTGGCCAGCGCCTCGGTGGGCACACTGGTGTCGGTCTCGACCGCGCTGGGGGTGCACATGTCCGACCTGTTCGGGCCCGGCGAGGAGGTGGACCGCTCTCCCGTGACCCGCGCCGAGGAGCAGATCACCGCCACCACCGGCACCGGCGGGGTGCATCGCATCGCCTACCGCGACCCCCGGGCCGGCGTGGAGTTGGCCGTGCGGCAGTACGTTCCGGGCGGCACCAGTGCACAGACGCCGGAGCTGGCCGACGGCCGACAGGTGGGCGTGCTGATCTCCGGCGAGCTCACGGTCGAGCTGGACGGCGAGATGCACGTGCTGCATCCCGGCGACTCGATCGCCTACCAGTCGTCCAGGCCGCACCGCATCGTGAACCGCGGCGAGGAGCCGGCCCAGGCCCTGTGGGTGAGCCTGGACTCCTGAGCCTGAGCCCCGCAGGCCGGACTCCCGAGCCCCGCAGGCCGGTTTCCTGAGCTCCGTAGGCCGTTCCGGCGCCGCGCTACTCGTTGACCGCGCGGGGCCGGCCGGTCTCCTGGTCCAGCTTGAGGATCCGCTCGATATCGGCCGCCCGGCGCGGCATCGCACCCCGCGAGGTCTGCTGCTCCCCCGCCTGCTGTGTCTCCCGGCCTGCCGTCTCGCGGGCTGCCGTCTCGCGGGCTGCCGTCTCGCGGGCTGCCGTCTCGCGGGCTGCCGTCTCCCGCGGTGTCTCGACCGGAGGCGGCAGGGGCCGGTGCACGGCGGGCTTGAGCTGGTAGGTCGGCAACGGAACCGGAATCGGTTCCCAGGTCTCGGCATTGACGGCGGCCGCCCGGCGCCGCGCCCGTTCGGCCCGCTCCGGGGTCTGCCGGGACGCCTCGGCCTCGGCCGCCGCCCGGGCCGCGCGCACGGCGGCCTGACGGCGGCGGTTCTCCGCGTGCTCGCGGGCCTTCTCGGCGGCGTACAGGTGGGCGGCGAGCATGGTCAGGCTCTCCCGGCTGCGGACCGCGGCGGTACGTGAGGCGACCGCATTGGCCGACAGCAGCAGCGTCACGGCGATCGGCACGAAAACGGCCAGCGTGCCGGTGAACGCGAAGACCCAGGTGACCGCGGTCGTGACCAGCAGCACCGTCATCGTGCGGGCCCGCCGCCGCGCCGCGACCCGCGCGTTCAGCCGGGCCGCGTCCAGATCGGCGTGCGTGGTGACGTACCCGGCAGCCGGATCGTCCTGCTGCACCTCGACGTCCTGCCCGGTCACTTCCTGGAAGGACTCCCGCGCCGTCTCCGTCGCCTCGGAGATCGGCGCCGAAGTGGTCACCGGCACGGTCACCCGGGCGGGCGGCGGCCCGACTGTCCAGGCTGGCTCCTCGTCCTCGGCCTCCGGATCCGAGACCGGCACCTCGGCCCGCGGCCGCGCCGGCTCGGCGGGCGGGGCCGGCTCGGCGGGCTGAGCCAGAGGCTCGACGGACTGGGCCGGAGGCTCGACGGACTGGGCCGGAGGCTCGGCAGGCCGGGACGAGGGCTCGGCGGGCTGAGCCAGAAGTTCGGCGAACTGGGCCGAAGGCCCGGCGGTGAGCTGAGCGGGAGTCTCAAGGGGATGAGCCGGAGGCTCGGCAGTGAGCTGGGCGGCAGGTTCGGCAGGAGGAGCGGGCGGCTCAGCTGGGTGAGCCGGAGGCCCAGCCGTGAGCTGGGCGGCAGGCTGGACGGGGTGAGCGAGTGGCCCGGCCGGAGGCTCGGTGACCTCGACCACCGGCACCTCGACCACCGGCACCTCGACCACCGGCACCTCGACCACCGGCACCTCGACCACCGGCACCTCGACCAACGGCACAACCTCGACCACCGGCGGTTCCCCCAGCACCGGCACGGATCCGGACAGCCCGAACCCGGCCAGCAGGCCGGCTTCGATGTCCGCCAGGTCGCCGGCTCCGGAAGCTTCGGCCCCCGCACTGCCCTGCGCCCCGGAGCCGTCGGCGTCCGGCCCCGCACCACTGGAATCAATCCCGGGATCAGCCTCACCGGAATCCCGCTGCCCAGAATACTTCTCGCCCCGCGAAGCCGCAGGACCCTCGAAAACCCCGCCCCCGCGGCGTCCCCGCGTGGCAATGAAGGTCAGCGCCTCGTCCTCACCGGGCGCCGTCTCGAAAACCGCGTCCAGACTGGGCTTCCGGGAGCGGCGCCGGGAATCGCCGGGCTCCGCGTCGTCCCCGGTTCGGGTTCGGGACTCGTCGAGCAACTCGCCGGGACGCGCACTCTGTGGCAGGCTGAGCGAGGAGCCGGCCAGACGTTCCGACAGCAGCCGGTCGGCGGGGATGTAGAGCAGTTCGCCGTCGGTGTCCACGATCACTCGCGGCGACGTGAGCAGGGGGTCGCCGGAGCGGCCGGACGAGCCCCGGCGCTCACGGCGCTTCAGCACCCGCAGGCCGCCGGAGAACCGGTCGGGCGTGCGCGATTGTGACAGTTCGTCACGACGCCGCACCCAGTGCGGCACCAGGTAGGCAGCCCACACCGCGACAATGGCGAGGAGCACGAGGCTGCTGGGCTGCACGCCAAAACGCTACGTTGCCGCGCCCCAATGATCACGTAATGCCTGCGGTGTGTCGTCAGCGTTCAGGCAACGCTAAGGATTCACCCTATGTCTGTTCAGACCACCGGGTGTGTTGCTCGTGCTCGCGTGCCGCCAGAACCCGCTGTGACCGCCGCCACCTGGTCAGCATGCCACCGGGCACGTCTTCCGGGGTGATCGCGAAACTCGCGTGATCGCGCCAGGCCCCGTCGATGTGCAGGAAACGCCGGCGGATGCCCTCCGCGCGGAATCCCAGCTTCTCCACCACCCGCAGGCTGGCGGTGTTCTCCGGGCGGATGTTCACCTCGAGCCGGTGCATGCCCAGGTTGAACAGGCAGTGGTCGACCATCATCGCGACGGCGGTGGGAGTGATGCCCTGACCTGCCACGTTGTGATCGACCCAGTAGCCGATCTGACCCGAGCGCAGCGAGCCCCAGACGATGCCGCTGACGCTGACCTGCCCGACAAGCCGGTCGTGCAACTGCACCGCGAGCGGGATCATCCGCCCGGCCCGGGCCTCCCGGTCGAAGCTGCGCACCATGGCGCCGAAGGTCAGGGGCCGGCCGCCGCCCTCGGGATGCGTCGCCTCCCAGGGGGCGAGCCAGTCGGCGTTGGCCGACCGCACGGCGTTCCACGACTTGGCGTCCCGCCGGTGCAGGGGACGCAGGGTGATCAGGCCGTCGGACAGCTCGATCGGCCAGCCGATCCCGGCCCCGAGCTCGCTCACCGGTGATCGCCGCCGTTGATCTGGTCGACTGCATGCACGAGGACATCATCGAGCACGGCCATCCCGTCGCGGCAGCCGCCCTTGGAACCGGGCAGGTTCACGATCAGGGTGCGCCCCGCGACCCCGGCCAGACCACGTGACAGCACCGCGGTGGGCACGCCCTTCGCGGCGCCGTGAGAACGGATGGCCTGGGCGAGGCCGGGCACCTCGACGTCCAGAAGCGGACGGGTCTGCTCGGGAGTGCGGTCGGTGGGCGAGAGACCGGTGCCACCGGTGGTGAGGACGACGTCGTACCCGTCCCGCACCGCTCCCCGCAGCGCCTCGCCGACCGGGTCGCCGTCGGGCACCACGACCGGCCCGTCGACGGAGAAGCCCAGCTCACGCAGGCCCTCGACGAGCACCGGGCCACCGGTGTCGGGGTAGACCCCGGCCGCGGCCCGGTTCGAGGCGGTGACGACGAGAGCGCGGCGGGACTCAGTCACGACGCCAGTTTCCGGAACGTCCGCCGCTCTTGGCCACCACCCGCACCCGGCTGATCTCGGCCAGCCGGTCCACCGCCTTGATCATGTCGACCAGGGCCAGGCCGGCCACCGCCACGCAGGTCAGGGCCTCCATCTCGATCCCGGTGCGGTCGGCCGTGCGCACCGTCGCGGTGATCTCGACCCCGTGGTCCTGCACGTCCAGGTCCACTTTCACACCATGGACGGCGATCGGGTGGGCCAGCGGCACCAGGTCGGGTGTGCGCTTGGCCGCCTGGATCCCGGCGATCCGTGCGACGGCGAGCGCATCGCCCTTCGGCACGCCCTCGCCGCGCAGCAGTTCGATCACGGCCGGTGAGCAGATCACGACGCCCTGGGCCGTCGCCTCCCGGGCCGTGATCTGCTTGGCCGAGACGTCGACCATCCGGGCGGCGCCGGTGCTGTCGACATGGGTCAGGTGTTGCGGGTTCACCGGCACATCATGAGCCAGATTCCAGCACGATGTAGGGCAGTTCGTCACCCTCGCTCACCTGGGTGACCTCTTCCGGCACGATGACCAGGCAGTTCGCCCCGGCCAGGTCGGCCACCAGGTGGGATCCCTGCCCTCCGACGGGCTTCACGGTGGGGCCGCCCGCGGTGACGTTGAGCAGGCAGCGGGCGAACTGGCGCCGGCCCGCGGGCGAGCGCCAGCCCTCGACGACCGTGGCGGTGGCGGTGACCCGGTCACGATCGGGGAGCCCGGCCAGACGGCGCAGAGCGGGGACGACGAACACCTCGAACGAGAGCAGCGCGCTGACCGGGTTTCCGGGCAGGGTGAACAGCGGTGTGCCGCGCGGGCCGATGGTGCCGAAGCCCTGCGGCTTGCCCGGCTGCATCGCGACCTGCACGAACTCCATCGTGCCGAGTTCCCGCAGCACGGCCTTGACGGTGTCGTAGGCCCCGGCGCTGACCCCGCCGGTGGTGATCACCAGGTCGGACTGCGCGGCGGCGCGTTCCAGGGCCGCCGTCACGTCGTGCGGGGTGTCGGTCATGATGCCGCCGTGCACCGCATCGGCGCCGGCCGCGGTCACCGCGGCCACCAGCCCGTAGCCGTTGGAGTCGTGGATCTGCCCCGGCTCCAGGGGTTTTCCGGGAGGTACGAGTTCGCTCCCCGAGGGCAGAACGGTCACCCGGGGGCGTGGGTGCACGGTCAGCCGGTCGACACCCACGGACGCCGCGAGCGTGATCTGCCGCGCCGTCATCCGGGTGCCCGCCCGCAGCACGGTCTCGCCGCTGCGGACGTCCTCACCCGCGCGCCGGATGTTCTGGCCCGGGCGCGAGGCCCGGACGATGCGGACCCGTTCGGTGCCACCGTCGGTCCATTCCACCTGCACCACCGAGTCGGCCCCGGCCGGCATCGGCGCCCCGGTCATGATCCGCAGGGTGGCGCCGGGCGGCAGGTCGAGCGCGTCCCCGCGCCCGGCCGGGATGTCGCCCAGCACCGGCAGCGTCACCGGGGTGCCCTCGGTGGCGGACGCGACCTCGTCGGCGTGCACCGCGTAGCCGTCCATCGACGAGTTGTCGAAGCGCGGCATGTCGATGGCCGAGACGACGTCGCGGGCCAGAACGCAGCCGAGCGCCTCCGGCAGCGGAACCTCCACTGCCGGAAGCGGTGTGAGCACGCTCAGGCAGGCGCTGAGGTGCTCGTCGACCGAGCGCATCACTCGGCGGGCAGCTCGGCCACGAACTCGCGCAGGAAGGAGCGCAGTTCGGGACCCAGGTCGTCACGCTCGGAGGCGAGGCGGACCACGGCCTTGAGATAGTCGAGCCGGTCACCGGTGTCGTAACGACGGCCCTTGAAGATGACGCCGTACACGCCGCCGCCGGGCTGGTCCGGGTTGTGGGCCAGTTCCTGGAGGGCATCGGTGAGCTGGATCTCGTTGCCACGGCCCGGCTTGGTCTCGCGCAACACCTCGAAGACCTGCGGGTGCAGCACGTACCGGCCGATCACCGCGAGGTTGGAGGGGGCGTCCTTCGGGTCGGGCTTCTCGACCATGCCGGTCACGCGCACCACGTCGTCCACACCGGTGGTCTCGACCGCGGCGCAGCCGTACAGGTGCACCTGGCTGGGGTCGACCTCCATCAGGGCCACGACGCTGCCCTTGGTCTGGCGCTGCACGCCGATCATCCGGGAGAGCAGCTCGTCGCGTTCGTCGATCAGGTCGTCACCGAGCAGCACGGCGAACGGGTCGTCGTCGCCGACGTGGTGGGCGGCGCAGAGCACGGCGTGGCCGAGACCACGCGGGTCGCCCTGCCGGGTGTAGTGAATGTCGGCCAGGTCGGCCGACTCCCGGATCTGGGCGAGCCGGTCCTTGTCGCCCTTGGCCTCGAGCGCGGCCTCCAGTTCCCAGGCGCGGTCGAAGTGGTCCTCCAGCGAGCGCTTGCCCCGGCCGGTGATCATCAGCACGTCGCCCAGGCCGGCCCGGACGGCCTCCTCGACCACGTACTGGATGGCCGGGCGGTCGACGACCGGCAGCATCTCCTTGGGAGTCGCCTTGGTGACCGGCAGGAATCGGGTGCCCAGCCCGGCGGCCGGGATCACCGCCTTCACCACGGCGGGCCCAGGGGTCCCGTCGCCGAGTGAGGCGAGGTCAGCGGGAATGCTCGGTTCCGTCATGGTCAAAACCTAACCAGGTAGAGAGACGATCGGCGCGTTATGGCTCGGTTCGGCGACCCGCCAACGGTTACGACCGTCACGTTTAGCCGCGTACAGAGCGGAATCGGCCGCCTGCAACACGTCATCGGCGCTCCGGCCGTCCCGGGGGTAGGCCGCCACCCCGATGGACACGGTCACCGGCTGACTCACGTCGGCGTCCTCGAACGGGTGTGAGCGGGCGGCGACGAGCACCCGCTCGGCCACCCGGCACCCGCCGTCCGCGTCGGTGTCGCGCAGCAGCACGACGAACTCCTCGCCGCCGTACCGCGTCACCGTGTCCGCCTCCCGCACGCAGGCCAGGAGGCGGGCCGCGAAGTCGCGCAGCACGATGTCACCGAAGCCGTGTCCCCAGGTGTCGTTGACCATCTTGAAATGGTCGATGTCCAGCATGAGTACGGTCAGGACGCCGTTTCCGCGGCTCGCCGCGGCGATCTCGCGGGACAGCGAACTGACCAGCTGGGCACGGTTGCCCAGGCCGGTCAGTGTGTCCGTCATCGAGAGCCTGCGCACCTCCAGATACCGGCGGATGTTGGTGACGGCGGTGCCGGTCTGCGACGCCAGCGCACGCAGCCGGGTCAGGTGCAGCGCGTCGAACGTCTCACCGCCCTCACCACGAGCCACCACGAGCACCCCGACGGGTCTGCGACGCCCCCGCCCGCGCTCGGCCGGGCTCTCCACCGGAAGGGCGTCGACCCCGATCCCGATCGCCGCCACGGGGCCCGCGCCGGGTCGCTCGCTGACCGCCGGTTCGGTGAAAGCCTGTGATGTCTGTGGGTTTCCGATGAATGAGGCGTAGTGTTGCTCAGCCAGAGCTGGTAGAGCGGCCCTCGCCTCCTCGCCCTGCGGGTCGGCCCGCCCCACCTCGGAACGCACGCTCAGCCGGTCGCCCTCGCGCCGGCCGGACTGGTCCGAGGCACGTCGCCCGGCCGGGCCCCGGGCCGCGGCCAGGGCGGCCGGCACCGGCGGGTCCACCTCGTCGGCCACCAGCAGCACGGCCACCGCCGCCGCCTCGGTGGCGGCCAGCGTGGTCCCGGTGACCGTGCCGAGCAGCTCGTTCAGGTCGTGGGTGTGGGCCAGCGCCTCACCGAACCGGTCCAGGCTGTCGGCCAGCGCCACCCGCCCGGTCAGCAGTTCCTCACCGGCGGCGGAGAGTTCGTCGGCGACCGGCCGGGTCACCCGCATCAGCACCAGCCACAGCACGGCCGGACCGATCAGGGCCGCGGCGACCAGGATCCAGCCGATCAGGGCGAGCACCCCGTGACCGGTCGCGGTGGTGGCCAGCAGCCGGTAGGGCAGTCCCGGTCCGGGCGCGGTCAGGGCGTAGCCGACCCCCTCGGCCGCCCCGCTCCCGGTCGGCGGCAGCTGGCGTAGCAGCCGGGCGGTGGGCAGGTCCGCGCCCTCGTCCTCCACCGGATCGCCACTGCTCGCCAGCACCACCGGCGGGCCCGCGGGGGTGAGCACGGCGAGCCGGCCGGAGGCGCCGAGCCGGGTGCGCAGGACGGTGAGGGCCGCCTCGTCCAGCGGCGACCAGGTGACGACGGTGGCCACCCGCACCCGCGCGGTGCTCCCGGCCGGGTTGATCAGCACCGGTGAGATCTCGGCCAGCCCGGCCACGTCGCCCGTGGTGCCGACCCGCCCGGCCGAGCACGACGGCGCTGACTCCTCCAGAACCTCCTGCCCCTGAGGTTCTTGCGGCGCGATGCTGGTGACCACGCCCCGCGCCCGGGCCGGCCCCGCGCCGGCGATCAGCCGGGCGTCCGGGTCGAACACCGCGACCGCGCTGCCCGGCCGCCGGGCCGCCGCCCGGTCGGCGAAGATCTGTGCGGCCTCCCGGGTCACGGCGCCGTCGTTGCGGGTGGCAAATGCCGCGACCTCGCCTGCGGCGACCCGGTTTCCGGCCCGGACCGCATCGCAGTGGCCGGCCAGCGCCACCACCGCGGCGTCCGCGTCGCGGGTGGCCGCACCGGCCGCGACCGAGCGGGCGTGGGTGGGGGCGATCAGGCCGATCACGGTGCCACCGACGAGCAGGGGGACGACGGCGAGCAGGGCCAGCACGACCGCCAGCCGCGAGCCCAGCCGGGTGTGCGCCCCGGCCCCGGCCTCGACCGGGACGGGCGTCACCGGCCCCTCCCCCTGGTCCCCCACCCGAACAGCCCGAGCATGTGGTCCATCCGACTCAAGTCCCCCGTGTTGCTGACGTGCCTGAACGACGCCGAAGAGCGCATGGTGCAAGGTGGTGCCGATCGGACGGCGATGACAACCGTTCGTAAACAGGTACACACCGAGAGTAGCGTGATGGACAGGTCCGAGGCACCGAGCGACCGGAAGAGGGCACTGCGCCAGACCGTCCGGCGACGCCGCGCGCAGCGCGACGGCGAGGTCCGGCGGCGCGAGGAGTCGGACCTCGCCGCGGCCGCGCTGGCGCTGCCGGCGATCCGCGCGGCGTCGTGCGTGGCGGTCTACGCCTCCCTGCCGGACGAGCCCGCCACCGGTCTGCTGCGCGAGGGCCTGCGCGAGCTGGGAGTGCGGGTGCTGCTGCCGGTGGTCGTGGACGACGCCGGGGGCGGCAGCGGGACGGCCGGCGGCGGGCCGACGCTGGAATGGGCGCTCGACGTCGGGGATCTCGCGGCCAACGGCGTCCTCAAGCTGTTCGAGCCCACCGGGGAACGGCTGGGACCCGACGCGATCGCCCAGGCCGACGTGCTGCTGATCCCCGCGATGGCGGTGGACACCACCGGACTGCGGATGGGCCGCGGCCGGGGTTACTACGACGCGGCCCTGGGACGGCTGGCCGTTCTGCGACCGGACGCCCTGGTGCTGGCCGTCGTGCACGACGACGAGCTGCTCGACGCGAGTGCTACGCCGGTACCGGCCGAGGCGCACGACCGTCGTGTCGACGGTGTGCTGACCCCGGCCCGCACGGTGTTCTTCTGAGCAGGTTCCTCTCAGCCGGCTACGGCTTGAAGGTCTGTTCCTCGTCCTTGCCCGCCTTCACCGCGTCGGCGGTGAAGGACCAGGCGTAGTCGTCGCCCTTCAGCCAGGTGCTGACCTGGTTGTCGTAGTACTTGTCCATCGGGTGCCCGGACACGCCGGTCTGGTTCACCCACCGGGAGTTGTCCAGGTTGGACAGGTCCACGATCATCCGCATCGACGGCGCGGCGGTCACCGAGAAGTCACCGGCCGAGGCGTCCCAGGAGAACGCGCCGATGATCGACGAGCCGCCCGGCGCCTGGTACGGACCCCGGTTGAACAGCTTGTTCAGGATGCCGCCGAGGGCGTCGCTGGTGCCGATCGGGGTCTGCTCCAGGGTGACCTGGTGCAGCTTGCCCCAGCGCCACTTGCCCGGGTCCTTGCCCAGCCGCTGGGTCAGCTCCAGCCGGGCCGAGCTCAGGGCCTGGCGCAGGATCTCGTCGCGGGTCTCGACCACGTCGTCGGTGCGGCCGTCGTCCCACCACTCGTCCTTGGCGTCCTTCATCAGCAGCCGGACCACCTCGAACCAGCGGTCCCCGCCGTCCGGCTTGAAGCCCTCGGGCAGTTCGTCGGCGAAGGTCAGGTCGAGCATCTTGGCCCAGACGGTGTTGAAGTACGCGGCCGCCGCCGAGTCCGTGGGCTGGGTGAAGTCCCAGCCCTTCAGCAGGTCCACGGCCTCCTGGGTGAACTCGTCGGTGTCGCCCTCGAGCTTCAGCAGCTCCGGCACCAGCATCTCGGCGATCGAGTTGTACGTGTCGGTCTGCACCGCACGCATGTCGTCGACCGTGATCGGGTGCTCCGAGCGGGCCTTCGCGATCAGCTCGTTGATCCGCTGCGACCGGTAGCCGTAGTCCCAGTCGTCAGTGAGCTGCGCGGTGCCGTCCGGCCCGGTGACCGCCTGATTCGCGGCCACGATGTAGCCGCTGTCCGGGTTCTCCACCCAGGGCAGGTCCTTCTTCTTGACCCAGCCGGTCCAGTCGTAGCGCGAGTCCCAGCCGATCTGCGGCCAGGTGCCGTCGGAGGGCACCTTCGCGGTCGGGTCGCCGTCACCGCGCACCGGAATCCGGCCCGGCGACTGGTAGCCGATGTTGCCGTCGACGTCGGCGTAGATCACGTTCTGCGCCGGGGCGTCGAGCTTCAGCACGGCCTTGCGGAACGAGGTGAAGTCCTGCGCCACGTCCAGCTCGAGGATCGCGTCCATCGAGGTGCCGGCCCGTAGTGCGGTCCAGTTCAGCGCGACCGCGTAAGTGGTGCTGCGCAAGACCTTCTCGCCCGGCACGGTGGTGGTGTTGCCGACCGCCGCCACCTCCGGCAACACGTCCGACACCAGCGGTCCGTGCTTGGTGGAGCGCACCGTGATCGTCACCGGGTCGCCCCCGGCCACCTTGATCGTCTCGGTGCGGGTGGTCAGGTCCTTGGACTTGCCGTCCTGCACGTAGGTCTTGCCGTCGCTGTTCACCTTCTCCAGGAAGAAGTCGGTGACGTCGGCGCCCAGGTTGGTCAGGCCCCAGCTGATCCGCACGTTGTGGCCGATGACCACACCGGGCATGCCGGCGAAGCCGTAACCGGCCACGTCGAACGCACAGTCCTCGGACACCGTGTTGCAGTGCAGGCCGACCTGCGTCCAGACACCCGGCATCGACGTTCCCAGATGCGGGTCGTTCGCGAGCAGGGGCAGGCCGGACTCGGTCAGGTCGCCGTTCACGACCCAGGAGTTCGAGCCGTTCCCCTCGCCGCTGTCCCCAAGGACGCTGGGGAGCGAGTCCAGCGCGTTGCTCGCGGCGGTCATCGCCTCCTGGACGACCTCGGTGGTGAGCCCCGCCGTGTCCACGGTCGCCGTCGTCGAACCGCTGGTGGACGACGAAGCGGCCGTGCTCAGTGCGTCGTCCGTCGTTTTCGCACCGGTGGCCGCGCCCTGGGCCGTGGTGCCCTGGGCGGCTGCTGCTGTGCCGTTCTCGGTGGCTGTGCCGTTCTCGGTCGCGGTGCCGTTCTCGGTCGCGGTGCCGTTCTCGGTCGCGGCGCCGTTCTCGGCGGTCGTGCTTTCGGAGGCACTGCCCTTGGCACCCGAGCCGGCCTGGTTCCCTGCCGCCGCCGAACCGTTGACGATCGGCGAGTGCTCCTCGTAGGGATAGCTCGGGAACAGCTGCTCGACGCGCTCGACGTTGCGGACGGTCTTGATCGCCTGCCCGCGGTCGAGTTCCTCGTCGTAGTTGCCCCGCAGGTTCCAGGCCATCGCCTTGAGCCAGGCCAGCGAGTCGACCGGCGTCCAGGGCTCGATCGCCTCGAGCTTGTTGCGGCGCTCCAGCAGGGTGTAGCTGATCGACAGCTCGGACTTGGACTTGCCCTCGATGTAGGCGTTGACCCCGTCCGCGTAGGCCTTGAGGTAGGCCCGCGTGGAGTCACTCGCCTGCTCGTACTCCTGGGCGGCGACCTGGCGCCAGCCGAGAGTACGGACCAGCTTGTCAGCGGTCAGGGCGTCTTCGTTCTCGCCCACCAGCTCGCTGAGCCGACCGGAGGTGATGTGCCGGCGCAGGTCCATCTGGAAGAACTGGTCCTGCGCGTTGACGTACCCCTGCACCCGGAACAGATCCTCGGCGTTGTCCGCGTAGATCTGCGGAACACCTTGATCGTCACGGATCACACTGGCCTGGCCGGTGAGGCCCGCCATGGTCACCTCACCGCCACGGTCGGGCAGGGGGCGCCGGATGACGGACACGGCGAGTACGACGACGACAACGACTGCGATCACGGCGACAACAGCGGAGCCGATGGCCGTTACACGGAGGGCACGGCGACGGGTCACGGCAGGAACAATAGCCACTGTCCGGAGGCACGCCGTACCTGCCGTCGACGGCACGACCCAGCGTGACCGATAGGATCGGGTCAAGGCTGACGTTGGCCTGTGAAAATCCTATGGGTCACGAAGGGCCGATGATTTGACGATTGAGCAGCTCAACCTCGCGCTGCTCGCCGGTCCTGCCGTCTTGCTCGTCGCCGTGGCGGCGGTCCGGCTTTCCGTGGGAACCGGTTTTCCTTCACTACTTCTTTACCTGGCGCTGGGCCTGATCATCGGCGAAGGCGGCTTCGGTCTCGAGTTCGAGGACGCCGAGCTGACCTCCGTGCTCGGCTACGCGGCACTGGTCCTGATCCTGGCCGAAGGTGGACTGACCACCCGCTGGGCCACGATCAAACCCTCCGTCGCCCCTGCCGCCCTCCTGGCCACCGCGGGCACCTGCGTCTCGGTGGCCGTGGCGGGCACCGGTGCGCACTACGTGCTCAGCCTGGAGTGGCCGCTGGCGTTGCTGCTCGGCGCGGCGATCTCGTCCACCGATGCAGCGGCGGTGTTCTCGGTGCTGCGCCGGGTGCCCCTCCCGCCCCGGCTGGTGGGCATGCTGGAGGCCGAGTCCGGCTTCAACGACGCACCGGTCGTGATCATCGTGATCGCGCTCACCGAGGTGGCGCACGGCGGCGAGTCGCACGGCATCGGCCACCTGCTGTACGAGGCGGTCTTCGAGCTCGTGGTCGGCACCGGCATGGGCCTGGGCATCGGTTTCCTCGGGGCCATGGCCCTGCGCCGGGTCGCCCTGCCGTCTTCCGGCCTGTACCCGATCGCGGTGTTCGGCTTCGCGATCGGCTCGTACGGCGCCGCCGCCACCATCCATGCCTCCGGTTTCATCGCCGTCTACCTCTGCTCGCTGGTGCTCGGGAACTCCCGCCTCCCCCACGGCGTGGCCGTGCGAGGCTTCGCCGAAGGGCTCGGCTGGATCGCCCAGATCGGCTTGTTCGTGCTGCTCGGCCTCCTGGCGTCGCCGGAAAGACTGCCCGCACAGGTCGGTCCGGCCTTCCTCATCGGCCTCGTGCTCCTGCTCGTCGCCCGCCCGCTCTCGGTGCTGGTCGCGGTCTCCTGGTTCAAGGTGCCCCTGCGTGAGCAGGCCTTCCTGTCCTGGGCCGGCCTGCGCGGCGCGGTCCCGGTCGTGCTGGCCACCGTGCCCGTGGCCCAGGGCGTGGAGAACTCCCGCCAGCTCTTCGACATCGTGTTCTGCCTGGTGCTGATCTTCACCCTGGTCCAGGCCCCCACCCTTCCCTGGGTGGCGAAGCGCCTCGGCCTGTCCGACGACTCGCCCACCGTCGGCCTGGAGGTGGAGTCCGTGCCCCTCGGCGCTCAGGGCGCGGACGTGCTGGAGGCCCACGTCGGACCGGACTCCCGCCTGCACGGCGTGGAGATCTTCGAGCTCCGCCTCCCCCCCGGAGCCAACGTCACGCTCGTTCTGCGTGACGGCGAGGCGATCGTGCCGGATCAGCGCACCGCCCTACGTCACGGTGACGACCTCATCGTCGTCACCCCGGCCGCCGTCCGGTCCGCCACCGAGGACCGCCTCAAGGCCGTCAGCATGGGCGGCAAACTGTCCGGCTGGCGTGGCAAGGACTCCTCTCGGCCGGGCTCGGGCTCTGGCCTGGGTTCGGGCTCTGGTTCGGGCTCTGGTTCGGGCTCTGGTTCTGGTTCTGGGCTGGGTTCTGGCTCCGGGGCTGGCTCGAGCTCTGGGACGGGTTCCGGGTCTCGTGCCGGCTCCGGACCGGGTGCTCGCCCCGGAGGCGGGCTGGGCGCAGGGACACGCTTCGAGTCCGGTGCTGGGGCTCGTTCTGGCTCGGGCGCTGGTTCCGGCTCGGGCTCCGGCTCCAACTCGGGCTCGGGCTCGGGCTCCGGCTCCGGCTCCGGCTCCGCAACTCGTTCCGGGTCCGCTTCAGGAACCCGGTCGGACTCGGGCGCTGGCATCGGCTCTGGCTCTGGCTCTGGCTCTGGCTCGGAGCCTCAGGCCGGCGCCAACGCCTCCGGCCGACCGGACTTCCCACCGGACGCCCCCGGAGTCAGCCAACCCGGGGGCGCGCGAGGACTCGCACGTCGTCTCCGACCTGGCGCACGTCGAGCAGTTCAAGACGCCACACGTCGGCGATCGTCGTGATCCCGGCATCGATCAGCGCGTTCGGCCCGGCGCCGAGCAGCGCCGGGGCCAGGTAGGCGACCACCCGGTCGACAAGGCCCGCCTCGACCATCGCCCCCGCCAACCGGGGCCCACCCTCCAGCAGCACATGCCGTCGTTCCCTGGCGAACAGCTGCCGCATCAGGGCAGCGAGATCCAGCGCGGGATGTTCCGCCGCCGTCACCCCCACCTCGGCAGCGGTGGCGATCCAGGTGGGAGCGTCGCCACCCCGGATGCGCGCGTCCGCAGGCGTTCGCTCATGGGTGTCGGCCACCACTCGAAGAGGCTGTCGCGTGAGCGGGATTCCCTCGGCATCCCGCACGGTGAGCAGTGGATCGTCGGCCAGCACCGTTCCCACCCCCACCAGCATCGTGTCGACCTGCGCCCGCAATCGGTGCACATCGCCTCTGGCCTGAACGCTGGTGATCCACTGACTGGTGCCGTCCTGCGCCGCTACCCGGCCGTCCAGGGTGGCAGCGAACTTCCAGGTCACGAAGGGCCTCTGCCGCCGTACCGCGGTCAGCCACACCTCGTTGCCCTCCCCCGGCTCGAGCCCCTGCTCGGCCTCGACACCGAGCACTCCGACCTCGACATCGACCCCGGCGCGCCTCAGTCGTTCGGCCCCACCGGCCGCGGCATCGGACGGATCCGGGACGGCGATCACCACTCTTCGCACGCCAGCCTCGATCAGCGCCTCCGAGCAGGGACCGGTCCGGCCTATGTGGTTGCAGGGCTCCAGCGTGACGACCGCTGTGGTCCCCCGCGCCCGATCACCCGCTACCCGCAGAGCGGCCACCTCGGCATGCGGACCGCCCGCCTGCTCGTGCCACCCTTCGGCGACAACACCGCCGTCCGGATCGAGCAGCACGCACCCGACCACGGGGTTGGGCAGGACCGTCGCCAGCCCTCGGGCAGCCAGCCCGATCGCTCGCCGCATCGCCCGGATCTCGGCGTCGCTAGCCATTCGCAGTCCTGTCTCCTCGGTATCAGCTTTCCCCCGTCGTTCCCCGTTCGAATCTGGCCCCCTGTTCAGCCGTTTCGCAGGCCGGCGGTGGAGGGAATGACCGGCTCCTCCGGCCTGTTCCACAGCCGCCAGAGTGATTCTCGCCTGGTCATCCGTCGGAGCGACACCCGCGGGTGCATTATGCTGTTGGCACTCAACGGCAGAGAGTGCCAGCCCGGCTATCAGGAGGACGACGTGCCCACGTACGTCTATGCGTGCACCGAGTGCGATCACGGCTTCGAGGCGCAGCAGGCGTTCAGCGACGACGCTCTGACCGTTTGCCCGCAGTGCGGCGGCAAGCTCCGCAAGGTGTTCAACTCGGTTGGCATCGTGTTCAAGGGCTCCGGCTTCTACCGCAACGACTCGCGCGGCTCGACCAGCAGCACCTCGTCGGCATCCACCTCGGACTCGTCCTCCAGCAGCTCCTCGTCTTCCGAGACGAAGTCGTCGAGCTCCTCCAGCGACTCGAAGTCCAGCTCGTCCGGCAGCACCTCGTCGACCTCGAGTTCCACCTCCAGCGGTAGCGCCGCCTGACCTGCCCCACCCCCACCCCATGACCCAGCGGGTCATGGGGTGCCCGGCGTTTGCCCCTGCCCAAAACGCGACTCCATCGCAGACCAGATCGACACCGACCCCACCACACCGCCGGGCCGAAGAAGAGATCGCCCCATCCTCATGCCACGCGAATCCAGTCACCCGAACCACCCCCGTCAACCCGTCGCCGGTCACAGCCACACCCCATAGACACCGACGGGCCCGCCGCAGGTTGTGTTCCTCCTCGGGAAATTTTCCGTAACCGCCACGCAGCAGCACCGTTTGGCATTTTCTGGGAAGTCACCTAGAGTTGCTTTATTCGAACATATGTTCGAACGCGTCGCCTGGGTGAGCTCGGGCGACGCAGGGGTCAGTGCACGGGGGTGCGGTGCCTTGAGAACGGTCTTGCTGTCGGCCTGGCCCGAGGTCGACCTTCACACTGCGTCGGCAGGCGAACTGCTCTCCGCCGTACAAGACATGCCCGCTGATCAAGCGTCCGAAAACCGCTGCCTCGGAGTGGTAGTCGCGTCCGAGAAGCTCATTCGGCAACTCAACGCGCTCCAGGCCCGGCACCTCAATCAGGCGGCGAGGCTCGCGGCCCAGGCACAATCCGTACCAGCCGACGCGACCTGCGACCCGATTGACGGCATCGCCTCAGTCGCGTCGGAACTCTCGCTGGCCCTTGGCTGGGCCCGCAAGACCGCAACCGACCGCGTGGGCAACTCGGTGCTGTTGTCCCAGGAGCTGCCCGACATCCTCGCGCTGGTCGAAGAAGGAGAGCTGGACTTTCAGGCCGCCGTGTCGGTACACACTCAGATGCGCAACTGCCTGGAACCCGGAACAGCGCTGTGGAGGCGGGTACAGGCCGCGCTGGTGAAGCTATTGCCAGGCAAATCCGTGCAGCGCGCGATCGCCGCCACGCAACGTGAGTTGCAGAAGGTTGACCCACAGGCAGCCCAGAAGCGCCATGAGGAATCCGTGAAAAGCCGCTACGTGCGGGCTTTCCCTCTGACCGACGGGATGGGCGGCCTGGACATCCGGCTGCGGGCCGACGCGGTGGCGCTCATTGATGCCCAACTCGACGCCCTGGCCGACGGCTGCCGCGACGCAGCTCGCCGTGCCGGAACACCTGACCGGCGTACTCATCAGCAACGTCGCACCGACGCGCTCGTCGGAGTGTTCCGCGCCATCCACGACCAGACTCCCCTCCCGCTGCTGCGACATTCCGCAGGAGATACCGGATCACACGACAAGGACACCTTCGGAGGGCGCTTCACCTCTCCTTCGCACTTCTCTCCAAAGCCTTCTTCCTCTGCGTCCCATCCTCGCTCCACAAGAACAGATCCCGTGCGAAAAGGCGTGCTGGGGTGGTGGCTACCACCCAAGCCGCCCACACAGCAGGGCCGTAGACCTCACCTCGTCGTGACCATCTCGGCGCAGACTCTGCTCGGCCTCGACAATCTTCCCGGCGAACTGCAAAGTTTCGGATCCGTCCCGGCAGACCTGGCTCGCGAGATCGCCCGACAGGCAGGGCGGATCACGGTTATACCGCTCCGCCGATCGACGGCGGCCGGCAAGATGATGAGCCAGGTCTCCCGCCCTGCGGTTCATGGCCCAGGCGATCAGGCCAACTGCACCGAATCCTCGCTGCGGTACAAGCCACGCCAGAGTGTAATCGACAAGGTGGTGGCCCGGTTCCAGCACTGCTCGCACCCGGGATGCAGCCAGAAAGCCACGCGCTGCGACATCGATCATGCGATTCCCTTTGCCAAGGGCGGGTTTTCCTGCCCTTGCAATTTGGTTCCCCTGTGCCGGTTCCACCATCGCCTCAAGACACACGGTGGCTGGCGGCTCCGCCTCACCGGACCAGGCGAGCCCCACCCTGAAGGTACGATCGAATGGCGCAGCCGCTTGGGCCAGCGACACTTTGAACCTCCACCGCCGCTTCCCGGTGCTTCTGACGATTCATCCCCCGACGATGACGCTGATCCCTTCGCACGAGAGCAGCTTCGGCATGCGGGTTGGGAGTCCGAGCTCCGGAGGATCACGTCCAGGCGTTTGCCCGTCGTCGAACCGCCCCCTCCCCTGGGCGACCCACCGTTCTGACCGGGCATGCCGCTCTCCACAGCCCGCACAACCGGCCACTTATCCACATGGCTTATTCATCAGCCCTTTTCGCCTCATCGGCGATCTACGGTGGTGGACATGTCAGCGATCGAGAAGGACGTGATCCCCTTGCACGCGACCTGGATTTCTTGTGGACGACGCCAGCACCGGCCACCCACAGCGCAGCGGCCCAACCCCGGCGCCGCACCCGGGCTGGGCGTCTGCCGATGAGCGTCGGATGGGTTCCGGAGCGATCAAAGATCCCTGCCCCCGACGAGACTCCCGCCGGAGCTCGGAGCAGCACTTTTCCTTCCCGAGGCAGAGGAAGGCGGAGGGCGACAGCCGTTCCTGACTCCTTCCTCGGGGCCGAAACCGATATGGCTGACCAGGCAAGCGGTCCCGGGCAGCGCAGTAGCCATGATTTCTCCGACGTCTACGTTGCCCTCGCTGATCCTGATTACCCCGGCGGTGCAGCGCAGGCCAGCCACAATGCAGGCCGCAGCGTCTACGAAGACCGCACCGTCCGGCCGGACCGCACTGTCCAGCCGGACCGCACCATCCAGCCAGGCCACACCGTGCACGCGAACCGAACCGCCCCAGCCGATCCCCCTCTCCCAGCTGACCTCAGCACACGCGCGTTCCCCCTGCCCGACTCGACGAGCCTGTTTCCGAAAGCCGCCGACCCAGCGTCCGCGCACCGGGCGCCGGGAGCCGAGTTCTCGTCATCCGTCAGCCCCGGCCCAAGACCCAGTCCCGCCCCCGGCCCGCGCCCCGGCCCACTGGGAATGCCAGCCGTACCCCGCCCCTCAGACAGCCGGCGCCAGACGTCGGCTCTGCTGCACCGGTGGGAACGGTCAAAGACTTTCAAGCGGTACCGAGCCCTGCGCCATCCACCGAGACTGGGGACGGGGAGGGTCCGCACCGGACGGCTTCTGCTGGCCCGTTACCGCCGAGGCCTGGCCGTCGTGCTGTTGCTGGCGATGGTGTGGGTCACGGTGCGGGCCGCGAGTCCGTCGGCGGTGGAGACGACGCCCGTGATCGTCGCCGCGCGGGATCTGGCGGCGGGGCATCGGATCGCCCCCGGCGATGTGCAGGCGACGGCATGGCCGGCGGCCATCGTGCCTCCCGCTGCGATGACGGTCGCGACCGACGCCGTCGTCGGTGGCAGCCTGGCCGGGCCCCTGCATCGGGGAGAACTCCTGACTGATGCGCGAGTGCTCGGGCCCGGGCTGTTACGGGGGCTGCCGACGGGCACCGTGGCCGTGCCGGTCAGAGTGAGCGATCCGGCAGGGGCCTCGCTGGTCCGGGGCGGGGATCACGTCGACGTTCTCGTCAGCACCGCCAACAGCTGGTCGGCGAAGGACGGGGACGTGGGGTCGGGTTCCGGTGCCACGTCGTCGGAGCGGGCGGTGCGAAACGCTCTGGTGCTCAGCGTGTCCGGCGTTGCCACCGGGTCAGGGGCAGCGGGGTCAGGCGCAGCTGGGACCGGGGCGGCGGCGGGTTCCGGGATCGCCGGCATGGCGGGGGGCTGGGGTGGGAGCGGGACGAACACGGACGACGACGAGTCCGTGCAGGCGTTGAGCGGGGTGCTGGTGCTCGCCGTTCACAGTTCGGAGGCGGATCGGCTGGCGGCAGCGACAGTCGGGGCCAGCGTGTCGGTGGCGGTACTCCCGTGACGAGGACACAACTGAAGGAGGCAGCGACACCGACGAAGCTGCCCCGGCGACGTCCGCCGGAGGGCGACAGGACCAGGGGCGCATTAGCCTCGCCTCTGATCCCCCCATCCCCCGGAGGCAGAGCACACCATGATCAAGGGCTTCAAAGACTTCATCATGCGAGGAAACGTCGTCGAGCTGGCCATCGCGGTGGTCATCGGTGCGGCGTTCACAACCGTGGTGACGTCGGTCACCGACGGAGTGATCAAACCGCTCATCGCCGCGATCGGATCCCCCGAGGCCGGCGGCATGAACTTCGAGATCAGGCCCTCGGTCGCGGACAAGGCGACCCTGGTCGATCTCAACGGGCTGGTGACCTCGCTCCTGAACTTCCTGATCGTCGCGGCCGTCGTCTACTTCCTGATCGTCGCGCCGATGAACGCGCTGATGGAACGTCGTCGTCGGGGCGAGGAGCCGGAGCCGGCCACGCCGTCCGAAGACATTCTGCTGTTGCAGGAGATCCGCGATCTGCTGCGCGACCGTCCTCTGGAGCAGGGTCCGCAACGCTGATCCGGAGCCACTGCGGTGCTGGCTTGCCGGCCTCTGGTCCGGCCGGCCAGGTGGGCTCGGTGGCGCTGGCGGGCGATCGCTGCGCCATCATCACCGAGCTCGCATCGCGGGGCACGCCGGTGCCGGCGGCACCAAGGCCGGTGCCACCCGAACCAGCACCGCCAAACCCGGCACCACCAGACCCAGCACCGCCAAACCCGGCACCACCAGACCCGGCACCACCGCGAACCCGGCACCACTAAACCCGGCACCACCAGACCCGGCACGCCCGGCCCCCGACTCGGCAGGTCCTGTAGCACCGGACCTGGCACGATCGGCACATGGCGATCGACTCACGGCACATCAGCGTCCGGATCAAGCGCCCGGCGGAACCGGTCTACACGTTCGTCGCAGACCCCACGCACCTGCCCGACTGGGCGCCGGGGTTGTGCGACCGGGTCGAGCAGGTGGACGGCGAGTGGGTCGCGTCCTCACCGATGGGGCGGGCCGTGCTGAAGTTCGCGCCGCACAACGAGTTCGGCGTGGTCGATCATCATGTCACGGTGCCCGGCGGGGAGACCTTCTACAACCCGATGCGGGTGCTGGCGGACGGCCCGGAGTGCGAGGTCGTATTCACCCTGCGACGGCTCGAAGGCGTCACGGACGACGCCTTCGAGCGCGATGCCGAGGCGGTCAGCGCCGACCTCGCCCGGCTGAAGAGCCTGATGGAGAGCTGACTTCACTTCTTCGCGGTCACGCTGAAGAAGCTCATGGCTTCCTTGTCCTCGTTGGTCAGCCGCAGCTTGCGCTTGTCGGCCTTCAGGTAACCCCACTTGCCCTCGATCGAGAACTTGTCGCCGCTGTGGGCGAAATCGAAGCGCTGGTTGGCCTTCTTCTTGTCGCAGACCACGATGTCGAGCGCGCCGCTCTTCTTCTGCTGGAGGCAGTAGGCGTCGATCTCTTCGCTGTCGTTCATGCTCATGATCGTGTACATCGGGTTCGTCTTCGAGCCGACCCGGGTGAGCACCATCCAGGTGCCGTCCGCGGAAAGGCCGTTCGACTTCGTGGCCTTCTTGCGCGACAGGTCGACCGAGCCGTTGCCGCGCACGGTCACGATGCGGTTCTCGCCCTTGCGCTTGGACGCCTTGATCAGCACCGGCTCGCCGGTGATCGGTTCGGCCTGCGAGGTGGCGGCGGAAAAGTCCTTGGTGACAGGAGCTTCGGCGGCCTGGGCAGCACCCGCCGTCGTGGCCCAGAGACCGGCGGCGACGACCGGCACACCGGCGATCGCGGCGACGGCCCGGGTGCGGCGGGAGAATCGTGCTGCGGTCATTGCTTCCTCCTGAAGTCAGCGGCCCGGCCGGCCCCCTGCCGGACGGTGCTTCTGCCCGCGCATCTCGCGGGCACGTCAGGTTGGATGCGGGTGCTGTTCAGAAAGTTCGGAATTGGCTGTGAAAATTTCAGTCCCAGTGCGGAGGGCGCTCGCGGAGGATGTCGTCGTCGCGACCGGACGACCGTTCGTCGCCCCAACCCTCGTCACGGTCGTCGTCAGAGCGATCGGGGAAGGCAGGTTCGTCGTCTTCAGGTCCCACGGCACCAGAGAATACCTGCCGCGACAGGTCGATGATGGACGGCGGAACATCCTCGGAAAGCGCCTCGGGCAAGTCCAGCTCGTCCTGCGCCACCACGACATCCGGCAGCACGATGTTCTGCCCGGCGACGTCCGGAAGCACGACGTCGGGTCCCGTGGCGGCGGCCCCCGTCACGTCCGGGCCCGCCACGTCCGGGCCCGCCACGTGCAACCCCGCAACGCCCAGCCTCGCAGCGCCCGGTCCCGCAACGTCCGGCAGCACGCCATCAGCAGACGAGCCCTCAGCCCGCACGGCATCAGGCACTGACTCCTCCGGCGCAGAAACGTCCGGCAGCACCACATCCGCCCCCGCCCCCAAGCCCGGAACCGAGCCCTCCCGAACGGCATACGCCTCAGGCGGCAGCGGGCTCGTCATCGCCGCCTCCCACACCTCGCGCACCCGGGCGACCTCGCGGTCCGGGTCGGTGAAGAGGTCCATGGCGGAGATCCGGCAGTACGCCCAGCCCGCACGTTCCCAGCGCCCGGGCCGGTGGCGTTCGCGTTCGCGGGTGTTGCGGGAGGCGAAGGCGGGGCCGTCCAGGTCGACGGCCACCAGCATCCGGCCCGGCACCCGGGGGTCGGCCACCGCGATGTCGAGGGGCCAGGCACCGTCCCAGACCCGCATGCGCACCGGCAGCCCGACGGCGGCGAGCCGGTCCCGCAGGTCGGTGACCAGCGCGTCCGAGGTTTTGGGCATCCGGCCCGCGCTCCCGGTGCCCCGGCCCCCGGCGGCCAGCAGCACGTCGCGCAGCAGCCGGGCCCCCGCCGTCCTCAAACGGTCGACCAGCATGTCGTCGGCGGTGAAACAGCAGACCACGGTGGTGCGGTGCCGAGACCTGCTGACCGCGGTGGTGAGCGCGGCTGCCCCCTTGTCACCGTCGAGCACGCCGAACCGGTGCAGCACCCGGCCGTGCGGAGTGCGGGCCAGGCCGATCGAGACGATGGCCGCGTCCCGCTCGATACCGAGGAGACGCTGCACCGGGCGGATCGTGAACGGCTCGGCCAGGCCGGCCCGGCGCTGCTGGCTCAGCCACTGGGCGAGCACCGTGCGCTCAGGCAGGCTGATCCGCAGCGACTCCTCGATCCGCTCGGCGTGCCGCTCGCTCAGGGTGATCACGATCAGCGACTGCTCGGGATGACGCAGGGCGTGCCGTTCCACCAGGTCGATCACCCGGGCCACCTCGCCGTCCGCGCTGACCGGCAGTTCCTCGCCGGGCGGCGGGATGGCGATGCCGTCGGCCACGGCCTCCAGGAACAACGGAGCGTGCACGCCGATGCCGGGGGTCTGCTGCCAGCCCTCCGGGTAGCGAGGGGCGAGCGGCAGCAGCATGCGGCCGTCCACGGTGCGGTGGTCGCGGTCGAGGCGGCAGACCCGGGCGAACGGGGCGAGCGACTCGACCACCGACTTGCTGCCGTCGGGCGGGGCCAGTCGCCGCCGGTCCCCGGCCACGATCACCTGAGCACCACGAGCCAGGGCGGCGACCACCTCGGGCAGGCCGATGTGCCCGGCGTCGTCCACCACCACGGTGTCGACGACCGGGGTGACGTCCGGATCGGCGGGCGCCAGGCAGGCGGCGACGGTGTCGGGGCTCATCACCCAGACCGGGGTCAGCGCGGAGAGCACGTCACCGCAGCGGCGCACCAGATCGGACAGCCGGGGCCGCGAGTCGTCGCGGGTCAGCCAGGTGCGCAGCACCTTCATCTGCTCCGGCTGGGCGGCGACCGCCTTGGCGGCCCGGGTGGTGACGGCGGTGCGCACCAGCGCCGAACCGGTGCGGATCCGGTCGGTCTCGGCGGCACGCAACTGTGTGGCGGCGGTGCGCAGGGCCAGCGGGTCGTGACCGGCGAGCCGGGGGTCGGAACGCACGATGCTGTCCCGCACCGACGACCACCAGGACAGGTCGAACTCACCGTCGACGGCGTCCGGCCCGATCCGGCGGGTGCGCAGGTCGTCGACGAGCTCGGCCAGACCGGCGTCACGCAGGGACTGGAGCAGCCGGGCCCGGCGGGGCTGACCGAGGATGCCCTGGGTGTCGGCGGCCAGGTCGGCGATCCGCTGCTCCAGGTCGTCGAGCGGCATCGAGCGCAGGTCCGGTGTGGGCGTGCCGGCGAAGGTCTCGGCCAGCACGGCGATCGCGCCCGTCACCGAGCTCACCGTGGCCGAGGCCTCGGTGAGTCCCACCACGACCCGGGGGGTGGACGGCGTGAGCGCGTACTCGTGCCAGCGGTTCAGCAGGTCCTGCGCCGTGCCCAGCAGGCGGTACAGGTCGGGCACCGAGACGCCAGGACGCACCAGGCCCTGGGCCTGACGGCGCAGACGGCGACGTTCCACCCGGCCCGGGCCACTTCCGTCGGTGGGCCGTTCGGTGCGCGGTGCCACGGCCAGGGCAAGCCGCGCGAGCGGGGCCTCGAACAGCTGCGGCAGCATCGAGTCGACCACCTCGCGCACGCCGAGCAGCAGGTTGAGCAGCGGCAGCCACTCCTCCGCGGTGGTGGCCGGGCGCAGGCCCGCCGCGGCGGTCACGCCGTCCATCGCGATCCGGGTGCGGCGCAGCCCGGCCCGCAGCACCAGCGCGGCCTCCAGCGCCTTGTGGGCCTGGGCGTTCGTCGTGACCTGGGCGTCGTACCAACGGGTGTCGGTCCGGGTCAGGGTGAACGCCCCGGCCGCGGCGGCCGCGTGCAGATGGGCCCGCACCCGCTCCCGGGTGATCCCGTCCAGGCTGTTCAGCACCTCGTCGCCGAGCCGGACCCCACCGGCACCAGCACCAGAGACAGCAGCGCCAGAGTCAGCGGTGAGATCGGCCAGCGCCACCATCGCGTCGTAGGCGCTGACGCCCCAGGGCCGGCGCACCTCGTGCAGAGCGGTGACGTCGTCGTCGAGCAGCGCCCGGGCCCGGCGCACGGTCTGCGCCGAGTCGTCGTCCAGGGCGGCCTTGCCGACCGGCGGCAACTGCCCGCGTGGCAGGTCACCGGTGGCGGCGCTCAGGGCAGCGGTGAGCGTCGCGGTCAGCGGCGCGGTGCGGGTGGCGGGCCGGCCTCCGGGCGAGTCCCGCAGGTCGAGCACCAGCTCGCCGATGCCGGCCTGGTGCAGCCGGCTGAGCAGGGTCTCGGTGCTGGCCCGGCGCGGGCTGAGGATCAGCACCCGGCGCCCGGACGCCACCAGCCCGGCGATCGCGGCGGCCAGCGTGTGGGTGGCGCCGGAGCCGGGCGGGCCCTCGATCACCAGGTGCTCACCGCGCAGCGCGGCGGTCACCGCCTCGGTCTGGGCCGGGTCACAGTCGAGCACCAGCAGTTCGTCCGCCGGGTCGGCCTCCTTCGGCGGGCTGACCGGCCGGGCGCCACGGGGACCGAGCCGCCCGACCACGGCCAGGCGGCGCGAGTCGCGCGGTTCCGGCTCGGGCCTGCGGCCGCCGGGCGCGCCCGGCCCCGGCTGCTGAGCGCCCGGTTTCTGATGAGGAATCAGGGACGACGAGGAGTCCGCGCCCTCGCCCCCGCCCTCGGTGCCCGGCAGCCGGATCACGGCCGGGGTGGTGGCCTCGGCCACGGAGCGCAGCAGTTCGTTGGCGGCGATGGCGGGCAACGCGGCGTCCAGGTCGGCCAGCACCGCGCCGGAGCCGGCCGCGAAGGTGGCCAGCACCAGGCTGCGCTCGATCGCGAAACCGCGCAGCGCGCCGCAGTGTTCCTCCAGCCAGGAGTACACCGGGCGGGGGTCGAAGCCCTTGTCACCGTTGGCGAGCGCGGCCAGCTCGGCGCCGTCCGCCTCGATGCCGTGTTCCTCGACCAGGATCCGGATCAGCTCGGGATTGATCAGGACGGCGTCGTCGAGGTCGAGGTCGAAGTCGCTCTCGCCGCCGCGCGGGCGGATCGAGCAGGCGCGCAGCACGACCGGGGCGTGCACCAGGTCGCCGGGGGTGCCCGGGGCGTCCGGGTCGTCGGGCCGCCAGGTGGCCACACCGATGGACAGGCAGCAGGCCTGCACGCCGCGCTGGGCCGACAGCACGATGGCCGAGCGGCGGATCATCCGGACCTGGTTCCAGGCCACGTCGTGGGCCTCGGGCTCACGGAACAGGCTGGAGAGCCGGGTGGGGCGGCCGGCGAAGAGCTGGGCCAGGCCGGAGGGGTGCGCGTGGGTGAGTTCCAGCCAGGAGGCGCGGGCCTGCGGGCCGGTGGTGACCAGGGTGTCGGGCAGGCCGGACCCGGCGAGAGCGCGGCGCCAGGCGTCGACGGCGGCCCCGAGTTGCGCAGGGCGCTCGACATGGGGCGTCAGGGGCCGCTGCGTCAGCGACCCCCCGGCGGACTGCTCGGGCACCACCCAACGCTAGCCCGCACGACCCTGCGGACCCAGAATGCGCTCCCGGCGCGCCGGGAGCGCCCTGACGACGACACCCGCTCGGAGGACGGCCCGGCCCACCGCACGGACGAGTAACAACCCTGGTCGGAGCCGGGATTCAGCCGTCACGGCGAGATTCCGGCGCGGCTGCGCCGAAATCCACCGTGATCAGCGACACTCCGGACCGGGCGCCGCGTTCAGGCGGCCAGCAGCATCGCCAGCACCGCGGTGTCCGGATCGAGCGCGGGGTCCACCCCGACCTTGCTGACCAGCCGGGTGATCGTGCCGTCCCGTTCGGCCTCCACCCACGACGCCCGGTGGTCGAGGCCGAGGTGCGGGATGCCGGGCAGCAGCACGCAACCCGACGCCGCGTTGGACGCCTCCGGGATCGACGGCCGGTTCTCCGAGGGTGGATGCAGGAGCAGCAGGGCCGGCGGGGTGTGGCCGCCGAACTCGCCGGGGGCCGGG
Organism: Kineosporia corallincola; assembly: GCF_018499875.1. Classification (GTDB taxonomy): domain Bacteria; phylum Actinomycetota; class Actinomycetes; order Actinomycetales; family Kineosporiaceae; genus Kineosporia; species Kineosporia corallincola. Next base: position 472,699 of record NZ_JAHBAY010000006.1, read on the forward strand.
GCACCGTCGCCGAGCACCGGCCCGGCACTGGTGACCAGGCCGACCGCGCCCGGCAGCGGTCCTTCCGGGGTGTCTTCGACCGCCCGGAACACGGTGGTGGTCGGCACCAGTCCCGGCACCGCCGCGAGTCGTACCGCGAGGGTGAGGAACTGCGCCCACTCCCTGGTCGAGGACGGCCATCGGCCGCTGACCACGAAGCCGCTCAGCAGGTCGTCGCCGCCCTGGAAGGGCGCGATCTCCACGTTCAGCGGCTGGTTGACCGGGTTGCTGTTGGAATCCGACATGGCAGCTCCCTCCAACGCAGGGACGCCCGTGGTGCCCTCGGGACGGACCGGTCACCACGGCGCCCCATCGCACGTGATCACACGGTGCGGCACGAGGGCACTGGCAGACAAGCCCCCCAGAGTGCCAGCTTTCAGCATTCCGGCCGTGGCCGTCGCGCCAGGGCTCTCAGCGGCCCTCAGCGGCCCTCAGCGCCGGTCGAACAGGGTGCGCCCGGTCTGCGCGAACTTCTCCGCCTCGGCCAGGCATCGCAGCACCTGGGATTCCATCAGCGGGGTGGGCAGACGGCCGGGCTCGAACCAGCCGACAGCCAGCGACTCGTCATCACCGACCACCGCCTCGCCGCCGGTCGGGCGGCAGGCGAAGAAGTGGTCGACGTAGACGGTGCGGTCGCCGTTCGGGTACACCGTGGGCTGCGTGGTGTGGATCGAGATCAGGTCGGTCACCTCGACCTCGACCCCGGTCTCCTCCTGCACCTCGCGGACCAGGCTGAAGGCCATCTCCTCGCCCGGCTCGGAGATACCGCTGGGCAGTGCCCACAGCCCGTTGTCCGCGCGCTGGCCGAGCAGGATCCGCCCGGCCTCGTCACGCACCAGCCCGGTCACCCCGGGCAGCCACAGCTCGTCGTTGCCGATCTTCTCGCGCAGCTTGAGGATGAACTCAGGGGTCGCCATGTGCCCGAAGCCTACGAGCAACGCGGCTTCTCAGGACGCCGAGGCCCCGCGCTCCTCGAGCATGGTCCGCATCAGGGTGATCTCGGCCTGCTGGCCCTTCACGATGGTCTTGCACAGCGCCACCACGACCGGTTCGTCGGTCAGTTTCAGCGCCGCCTCGGCCATCGCCACGCCGCCCTCGTGATGCTTGATCATGAGCTGGAGGAACAGGATGTCGGCCTGATCGGTGGGCAGGGTGCGCAGCTTGTTCACCTCGGCCTGGGTGGCCATGCCGGGCATCAGGCCGTCGGCGTCGAGGTGGGTGTCGCCCGACGACAGGCCGGACAGCTGGTGCTCGGCCTCGTGCCCCTGCATCCACTCCATCGGCTGGCCACTGCGGCCGATCGACAGGTCCCAGACGTTGAGCCAGCCCTGCATCTGCCCCATCTGGCTGGTCTGGGTGAGCGCCATGTCGGTGGTGAGGTGGTACATCGCGTCGTCCTCGGTGCGCCGCTGCACGATCGTGGCCATGTCCACCGCCTGGGCGTGGTGGTCGATCATGTCGCGGGCCAGCCCGGCCGCCGCCGAATTGTCCGACGGCGTGGCCGGGCCCTGCACGTACGACACCAGCAGCACGGTGGCGACCAGCAGCACCAGACCGCCGATCGCCATCCGGACCAGCGCCCGCCCGGTCAGCCAGGAACCACGGGACGACGAGGGAGCCGGCTCCGGCTCGTCGTCCTCGTACAGCTCCTCGTCGTCCCGCTCGTCAGCGTCCACGGGTTCAGCCTGGCTGGTGTCACTCACCGTTGCTACTCCTGATCGGGGATCAGCCGGTCGGCGTTCCGACGCCACCGGTGCAGGCGGCCCCCATCTCGGGGGTCTGCTTGCCCTGCTTGTACTCCTTGATGAATTTCTCGATGCGCGGGTCCGAGGCGCTGTCCACCGACATCTGGACGCCCCACGCCGACAGGGTGATCGGGTTCGGCAGGTCGGTGTACGGCGACATCGTGATGTAGGTCTGGTTGCCCACGATGTCCTTCAGCTCGTCGACCTCGCTCTCGGCCAGGTCGGGCTGGTAGGTGATCCAGACCGCGCCGTGCTCCAGGTCGTGCACCGCGTTCTCGTTGGCCACCGGCGCGTCGTAGATGCCGCAGTTCAGCCAGACGGGGGCGTGGTCGCCGCCGACCGGCGGGGTCTGCTCGTACTTGACCGTGCCAGACACGTGGTTCTGGCTCAGGTCCTTGTAGGTCTTCACCCCGGTGAGCGCGACGGCGTCGTCCTTGGCCTGCTCGGAGCGGGCGTTCATCACCACGGCGGTGACGCCGCCGGCGACCGCCAGCACGATCACGGTGGCCCCGGCCGCGAGCGCGAACCGGTTCCGGCGTTCGCGTGAGGCCTGCTCAGCGCGCAGCTTCGCTGCCTTCTCCGCGGTGGCCTGCCGGGCCTTCCTGGCATTGGTCATGACGGTGTGGTGCCTCTCGGGGGTCACGGGGAGTTCGTCGACAAGTTGCTTACGGACGGCGAAGAGCCTCAGTTCCGACTTCACACAGGAAAACTCGCGGCCACGGTACCGCTTCACCAGCGACGACATCAGAACAAGTTCAAGCTTCACATAGATTTCTGTGTGCCGAAGCACCTCTTCGTAACACGCAATCGCTATCGTGCCGCCGCAGAAACGACGACGAACGGGATGCCGAATGCAGCTGTCACCGCACGAGCAGGAACGTCTCATGCTCTCCTACGCGTCCGACCTGGCCTGGCGGCGCAAGGATCGCGGCCTCAAGCTGAACCATCCCGAGGCGGTGGCGATCCTCAGCTCGTTCATCCTCGAGGGGGCCCGCGACGGGCGCCTGGTGGCCGATTTGATGCAGGCCGGCCGTGAGGTCCTGACCAGGGACGACGTGATGGACGGCGTGCCCGAGATGCTGGCCGAGGTGCAGGTCGAGGCCACCTTCCCGGACGGCACGAAACTCGTCACCGTGCACCAGCCGATCGCCTGAGAGGGGTCCGAGATGACATTCACCCCCGGTGAGGTGATCCCCGCCGACGGCGTGATCACCCTGAACGAAGGTGCCGAGCGCACCACCGTGCGCGTGGTCAACGCCGGCGACCGGCCGGTCCAGGTCGGCTCGCACTTCCACTTCTCCTCGGCCAACTCGGCGCTGGAGTTCGACCGTGAGCTGGCGCACGGCAAGCGGCTCGACATCGCCGCCGGCACCGCCGTCCGGTTCGAGCCCGGCGTCGACCGTGAGGTCACCCTGGTGCCGATCGCGGGCACCCGGGTCGTCCCCGGGCTGAGCCTGCCCGCCCCCGGCGTCCTCGACAAGAAAGAAGGCTGACGGCTTGGATCTCACCCGCGCCCGTTACGCGCAGCTCTACGGCCCCACGGTGGGCGACAAGGTGCGTCTGGCCGACACCGGCCTGTTCATCTCCCCCACCGAGGACCGCTCCGGCGGACCGGGACGGGCCGGCGAGGAGGCCGTGTTCGGCGGCGGGAAGGTGCTGCGCGAGTCGATGGGCCAGGGCCGCGCCAGCCGCGCCGAGGGCTCACCCGACCTGGTCATCACCGGTGCCCTCGTGCTCGACCACTGGGGCGTGATCAAGGCCGACGTGGGTGTGCGCGACGGCCGGATCGTGGCGCTGGGCAAGGCCGGCAACCCGGAGACCATGGACGGCGTGCACCCCCAGCTGGTGGTCGGGCCGAACACCGAGATCCTCGCGGGCAACGGCAAGATCCTCACCGCCGGCGGCATCGACTGCCACGTGCACTTCATCTGCCCGCAGATCGTGCCGGAGGCCCTGGGCAACGGCATCACCACGCTGATCGGTGGCGGCACCGGCCCGGCCGAGGGCACCAAGGCCACCACCGTGACCCCCGGCTCCTGGTACATGGCCCGCATGCTCGAGGCGATGGACGGCCAGCCGGTCAACGTCGCGCTGCTGGGCAAGGGCAACACCGTGTCGCACGAGGCGATGTGGGAGCAGCTGCGGGCCGGGGCGTCCGGGTTCAAGCTGCACGAGGACTGGGGCACCACGCCCGCGGCGATCGACGCCTGCCTGACCGTCTGCGACGCCAGCGGCGTGCAGGCCAGCATCCACACCGACACGCTGAACGAGGCCGGCTACGTGGAGAGCACGCTGGCCGCGATCAACGGCCGGGCGATCCACAGCTACCACACCGAGGGGGCCGGGGGCGGCCACGCGCCCGACATCATCACGGTGGCGGGCTACGGTCACATCCTCCCGTCGTCCACCAACCCGACCCGGCCGCACACCGTCAACACGCTGTCGGAGCACCTCGACATGCTGATGGTCTGTCACCACCTCTCCCCGAGCATCCCGGAGGACCTGGCGTTCGCCGAGTCCCGGATCCGGCCGTCCACCATCGCGGCCGAGGACCTGCTGCACGACCTCGGGGCGATCTCGATGATCGGCTCGGACGCCCAGGCGATGGGCCGGATCGGCGAGGTGGTGCTGCGTACCTGGCAGACCGCCCACGTGATGAAGACCCGGCGCGGCCTGCTCGACGGCGACGTGGACAACGACAACCTGCGGGCCCGGCGCTACATCGCGAAGTACACGATCTGCCCGGCCGTGGCGCACGGCATGGAGCGGGAGATCGGGTCGATCGAGACCGGCAAGCTCGCCGACCTGGTGCTCTGGGACCCGGCGTTCTTCGGCGTGCGGCCCAGCGTCGTGCTGAAGGGCGGCATGATCGCCTGGGCGCAGATGGGCGACGCGAACGCCTCGATCCCGACCCCGCAGCCGATCCTGCCGCGCCCGATGTTCGGCGCGGCCCCGAAGGTGGCGGCGGCCACCAGCGTGCACTTCGTCGCCCCGCAGGCGATCGAGGACGGGCTGGCCGGGCGCCTCAACGTGGACCGGCGACTGGTGGCGGTGGAGAACGTGCGGCGGCGCGGCAAGGCCGACATGCCGGAGAACACCGCGACGCCCGACATCCAGGTGGATCCGGACACGTTCACGGTGCGCATCGACGGCGAGGTGTGGGAGGAGCAGCCCGCCACCAGCCTGCCGATGGCGCAGCGGTACTTCATGTTCTAAGAGTTAGGCAACCTAACCTTGCTCGTGTTGCCTTCCGGCGCATGAGCCCGAGACGCCGGCCCGCCTTCGCCCGGTCCACCGCCGAATTCACCCCCCGCACCGCGTTGCTCGCCGGAGCATCCATGGTCGGAGGGCTGGCGGTGGCCGCGTGCGGGGCGGCACCGACTACTTCTCCCTGTGGCAGGACCAGACCCTGCCGGTGGCCTCCGCCCTGGGGCGCCGGGCGCAGGCGCAGAAACTGGTGGACGACGTGAAGACCGCCTACGCCCGGGCGGCCGACGAGAACCCGCGGTTCCAGGGCAAGGTGGCGACCTTCAGCCAGAACGGCTTCTACGACGGCCTGATCTACGTGTACCCGGCCGGGCTGGGCACCGACTTCCTCTCGATGCTCGGGTTCACCGTCAACCCGGACCTCGCCGACCTGGCGAAACCCGGCGAGCGCTGGACAAGGGGGCGATGTACTTCGTCACGCCGCTCAGCCTGGCCTACGTGCTGGAGCATCTGACCCCGGCACTGACGGACGCGGTCGCCGGCGAGTCCCCGGCGGAGATCGTCGGCGCCGCGTAAGCCCTTTCGCGCCGGGACGAGGCTCAGCCGATGTCCTTGATGTCGGCCCACTCGGTCTCGTTGGTGGCGGCCTTCGACACGTTGCCCTGGGTGGTGACACTGGTCTCCAGCATCGCCCGCCAGGTGCGCTTGCCGATCTTCGCCTTCCCGATGAAGAAGCCCTTCTTGTCGGTGGTCATCCACTTCTCGGTGACCCAGCCCTGCTTGGTCAGGCGCTGCACGGCGATCCGGGCACCCTTGATCGGGCTGCGCACCGGCAGGCCCTCGCCGTAGTTGGAGCGCACCACCTTGCCGCCGAGATAGCGGTAGGGGTGCTTGTGGATCACCACCATCGTCAGCATGCTGGGCCGCCGCAGCCGGAACGTGCTGGTGCAGGTGGTGCCGTCCCGGGTGATCGTGGCCTTGCTCAGGCCGGCCTGGGAGTTCTTGAAGGTCTTGGGCAGGAAGTTCTTGACCACGTGGCCGGGCGCCGCGTCGATGCCCAGCGCGGGCACCTGCACCCGCCAGCTGCCGGCGTCGGGAACCTCGAACTTCACGGCCTTCGCGTCGGAGCCGAGCAGCAGCGAGTTCGGCGAGTAGGCGCACTCGGCGGCGGCACCGGGGTTCGCGGCCGCCGTGTCGTCGGCGTGTGCGGAACCTGAGGCGAGCGGAGTGAGGACCAGCCCGGCGACGACCACCGAGACTCCCCCGAGTCTTCTCAACATGCCCGTGACCGTAGTGACTACCGTGGCGTCCGGCCGGGATTCGCCCGCCCTCTCCGCCGAAAGCCCGACCGCATCAGCGGATCAACCGGGCCAGAAGCGGCGCGGTGAACAGCATGACGAAAAGCCTTGCGATCTGGACCATCAGCACGAAGGTGACGTCGGATCCGCTGCCCACCGCGGTGGCCAGCACGGCGTACAGACCGCCCGGGGTGGTGGCCAGGTAGCCGTCCAGCAGGCTCTGCCCGGTGGCCCGGGCCAGCAGCACGCCGGTGCCGGCGCTGACCACGATCAGCGCGAGGATGGCCAGGGTAGCCGCGGGCAGCACCGAGGCCACGGCCTTCACACTCTCCCGGGTGAACCGCAGCCCGACCTGGAGGCCGATCAGGGCGAACCCGAGGTTCTCCAGCCAGCCCGGCACGCTGCCGGCGAACACCCCGGTGCCGGTCAGCACCGCGGCCACGATCAGCGGGAACAGCAGGGCACCGGCCGGCAGTGGCAGGAACCGGGCCAGTGGCAGGCCGATCAGCAGCGCCAGCGCCGCGATCGCCAGACCGTGCCAGAGCGGCGGCACCGGCTCGGGGTCGAAGGTGAAGGAGCCGGTGTCGTCGGGCCGGAACACCACCTGCACCACCAGCGGCATGCCGACCAGGATGATCAGCACCCGCAGGTACTGCACGACCGCCACCACCCGGTCGTCGGCCCCCAGGTCACGGGCGATCGCCACGATGCCTGAGGCGCCGCCCGCCACCATCGAGAACACACCGGTGGCCGTGGACACCCCGGGCCGCAGCCGCAGCAGGTAGCCCGCGCCCACGCTGAGCAGCAGGGTGACCAGGCAGGACAGCAGCACCGGCAGCCAGTCGGCGCGCAGCGAGGTGAGGGTTCCGGGCTCCAGCGTCGCCCCGATCGAGGCCCCCAGCACGGCCTGGCCGGTGGTGAAGGCGACCGCCGGGATCTCCGGCACCCGGGGCGCGATCAGGGCGTAGCCGAGGCCGGCCGCGAGCGACCCGAACAGCACCGGTGACGGCAGACCGGCCAGGTCGAGGACCCAGGAGAGACCGGTGACGAGGACAGTGAGAATCACCCAGGGCACTGATTCACCCTATGACCTGACCAATAAGGGACGACGAACACCGGCCGGAGACACTCCCCGTAACACGGGGAATCTAGGCTGTGCGGATGCTCGTCCCCGCAACCGCCACGCTGCTCGCCCTGGCCGACCAGCGTCTGCCCAGCGGAGGGCATGTGCACTCCGGCGGGGTGGAGCAGGCGATCAGCGACGGCCTGATCACCGAGGTGCGCGGCCTGGAACGGTTCCTGGAACGCCGGCTGCGCACGACCGGCCTGGTCACCGCGGGTCTGGCGGCAGCCGCCGCGCGATGCGGCGCCACGCCCGACGCCCCGCACCGGATCCGGCTTCTCGACGCCGAGGCCGACGCCCGCACCCCGTCCCCCGCACAGCGCACCGCATCGCGGGCGCAGGGCCGGGGGTTGCTGCGCACCGCGAAGGCCGCCTGGGCCGCCCCTTCCACCAGCCTGAGCTGGACCGATCTCGGTGCCCGGCCGCATCATCCGATCGTGCTGGGCTGTGCCGGCGCGGCCGGCGGGGTGTCCGCCGAGGGCGCCGCCCTGGCCGCCGCCTACCTGTCGGTGAGCGCCCCCTCGACCGCGGCACAGCGGCTGCTCGCACTCGACCCGGTCGCGGTGGCCGCCGTCACCGTCAGACTGGGGCCCGCGATCGAGGAGATCGCGGCCCTCGCCGTCCACCATTCGGATTTCGAAGACCTGCCCGACGATTCAGACCCCCTGCTGGACCTGCTGGCCGAGCGCCACGCCGCCCGAGAGGAGCGCCTCTTTGCGTCCTGACCTGTATCTCACCGACTCCGCCCTGGGTGGAGCCCGCCTCGGTGTGCCGCGTCCTGCGGCCCTGCCCCACGAACTGCCCGGCGAGGACCCGCACGAGCACCTGGCCGCCGGCCCCGGACGTCTGTCCGGCGAGCACGGCCCGCTGCGCGTCGGCATCGGCGGACCGGTCGGCTCGGGCAAGACCGCCCTGGTGGCCGCCCTGTGCCGGGTGCTGGGCGAGAAGCTCCAGCTGGGTGTGGTGACGAACGACATCTACACCACCGAGGACGCCGACTTCCTGCGCCGCAACGCGGTTCTGCCCGACGAGCGGATCACCGCCGTGCAGACCGGCTGCTGCCCGCACACCGCGATCCGCGACGACATCACCGCCAACCTCGACGCCATCGACGACCTGGTCGAGCGGCTCCCCCCGCTCGACCTGGTGCTGGTCGAGTCCGGCGGCGACAACCTCACCGCCTCGTTCAGCAAGGGCCTGGTCGACGTGCAGATCTTCGTGGTCGACGTGGCCGGTGGCGACAAGGTGCCGCGCAAGGGTGGCCCGGGCGTCACCACGGCCGACCTGCTGGTGATCAACAAGACCGACCTGGCGCCGCTGGTCGGTGCCGACCTCGGGGTGATGGCGGGCGACGCGCACAAGGTGCGCGGCGAGCAGCCGGTCGTGCTCCAGTCGCTGCGCGAGGACCCGCGCGCCACCGACGTGGCCGGCTGGGTGATGGCCCAGCTGGACCGCACCGCCGCGGGGCACGTGCACGCCTAGATGGACAGTCGTATCGAGATCGTCGCGGTGAACCGGGCCGGTCGCACGGTGGTGCGATCGATCCGGACCACCGGCGTCGGGCACTTCGCCGCGCGCCAGACCGACTGGGGCGTGGTGCATCTGGTCGGCATCGCCGCCGGCCCGCTCGGCGGCGACCATGCCGTGATCGACGTGCACGTGCAGGCCGGTGCCCGGCTGGCCCTGCGGAGCGCCGGGGCCACGATCATCCAGCCCGGGCGGTTACGGCCGGACTCCCGGGTGGAACTGAACATCCGGGTGGACGACGAGGCCGAGCTCGACCTGGCCACCGAGCCGACCGTGATCTGCCAGGGCGCGGTGCACGAGAACCGCACCACCGTGACCCTTTCCGGCAGCGGACGGGCCCGGCTGGTGGAGCAGGTGCTGCTCGGCCGGGCCTACGAGGGCCCCGGGGAGTGGAGCGGGCGCACCGTGGTGACCCGCGACGGCGCGCCGCTGCTGCGGCACACCCTGCGCTCGGCGATGACCGGGCGGGTGATCTCCACGCTGGTGAACACCGATGTGCCGGAGGTGGTTCCGGCGGTCGCCGGGGCGGCGGTGGCGATGCCGCTCGCCTCCGGCGGACTGCTGGTCACCGCGACCGGTAAGGACCTTCTCCCGGTCCAGGCGGACCTGCTGGCGGCCGAGGCCCTCGCGGCGCCGGTGCCGGTCGCTTCTTCCGTCCCGGAAGACTGAGGATCGCCAGCGCCGACACGATCATCACGCTGCCGCCGATCAGCCACGGCCAGATCCCGCCGATCAGCGTGCGCTGCTCGCCGTCGCCGGAGCTCGTGGAGTCACCGGCGGCGGCCGCCGCGGTGGGGCTGGCGGTCGTGGTGCCCGAGGCGGAGGCCGACGGGGTGGGGGTGGCGGCCGGGTCGACCTCGCTGCTCAGCGTCTCGCCCGGATCCGGCTCCACCCCGGTGTATTTGTAGATCCTCATCTGGTCGATCTGGAAGTACTTCGGCAGCTTGGTGCCGGCGTCGGGCTTGCCGCTGAGGTCGTCACCGGTGGTGGTGGCCATGCTCAGCCAGCGCGAGCCCTTGTACGCCTTGTCCGAGTAGTAGATCTCCTTCTTGTCCAGCGTGATCAGGAGATGCTTGGGCGCCCACTCGATGGTGTAGGTGTGCCACTTCTTGTCGGCGAAGTCCTCTTCCACGAAGTACTGCTCCGAGGACTTGCCCGAGCCGTTGCTGATGTAGGCGGTGTCCTGGTCGGGCGCCAGCAGCTCCAGGCTGGTGATGGCGTTGCCGCTGCTGTCGTCGGTGGGTGACAGCGTGATGTAGCTGTTGATGCCCTTGCCGGTGGGCACCTTGGCCTTCACCTCGAACTTGCCGTAGGTCTGCGGCCAGTTCCAGCAGCCCATGCCGCCGGTGGTGTAGGCCTGCCCGTCGGTCTTCTTCTTCTCGATCTTCAGCTCCAGCACGCCGTCGTCGAGCGTGGCGTTGCTCTCCGACCAGGCGCTGCTGCCCGCGGCGTACTCGCCGGTGTATTTCACGCAGCCGTCGGGCAGGGAGGAACCGGTGAAGTTGACCTCGCTGCGCAGTTCCCAGCTGGACTTCTTCTTGGCGGCCTTCAGACCGGGGGCGGCCGTGGCGGCCTGCGACCCGATCATCACACCGGCCGCGACCAGTGCCGCGACCGCCGCCAGGTAACGCCTCGGCCTCATGCCTGCCTCTCGTCCGCTGATCCACCACGTTCGGGCGTCGCTGTACCTTACGCAACATTCCTGGGCCGGCCCGAACCGCCGGCCGGGTGACGCCCTGCCGGGTGACCCACCGGCCCTGCTGACCAGCCGGGGCGCCCGCGTGCCGATGCCCGGGTGGTGAAGAAGAAGGCGGGGCGGCGCAGGAATCGTTCCACGTTGACGGCCGCCGCGCTGGGACTGGCGGGCATGACCGGTGGCCTGTTCGTCACCGGCGCGCTCGACCCGGTGCTGACCCGGGCCCTCACCCTGGTGCAGGCCGACGACACGGACCGGGCCGACGACTCAGACCGGGCGGACACGGGCGACGCAGCGAGGATGCAGCGCGTCGCGGACTGGATGTACTACGAGGACGTGCCGGAGTGGTCGTCGGTGCGCGGTGTGCCGCAGGTGACCCGGGTGCCGCAGCCGGAACAGCCGTCCCGGCCGGCGATCGCCCCGCCGGAGCACCCGCACCGCTTCTTCTTCTCCGGCCCGCCCGAGATGCCGCGCTACTACCTGGAGGGGCCGGACGACTGCATGCAGCCGCACAACCCCTCCGCGATCGTGCGCAACTACGTGGTCACCGCCACCGGCGGCGGCAGCGTGTCGATCCGCTGGTACGACATGGGCGACCCGGACACCCAGGAGTACCAGGTGGTCGCGGTGCCGCAGTACGTCAACCACTTCGACTACGCGACCCCGGTGCCGGACCCGCCCAGGAAGTACTCCACGGTGAAGGCGGCGGACGGCTGCCGGCAGATGCGCACCACCGTCAGCGGGCTGAGAGCCGGTGCGATCTACCAGTTCACGCTGCTGGGCATGAACAAGTCCCCGCTCAACGGGCGGCAGTACTCGATCACCCGCGCGGTGAGCGAGGACATCACGATCAGATAGAGCGGGTGATCCGCCACTGCGGGCGGCCGTTCTCGACCAGGTGCGCCACCGCCACCCGGGCGGCCTCGTCCCGGGCCGGGCCGGACCACTGCCAGCTCACGTCCCAGATCCCGGTGTCGCCGACCTGGTCGCACCAGCAGCCGTGGTCACCGGCCGGCACCCCGGCGCCGAGCACCACCTCGGACACCTGGTCGCGCAGCACCGCGGCCTGAGCGTCGTCCAGGCGGGCGTTCGTCACGGTCACCCGTGCCGTGGGGCTGACAGTCAGCACGTCCCCGGGCCACCGGTCTCCGGTCGGGTCGTTGGTCACCTCGTTGGTCACCGCGAGATGGTGGCCCAAGGTCCCGCCTTCGTCATAATCCGTGACACATCCGGGGGTAGTCGAACGCGCTGGGTGATGATTCGATTCCGGGGTGCCCACCTGGATCCTCGTCCTGATCACGCTCGCCGGCCTCTACGCGCTGAGCTGCCTGCTGATGGTGCTGTTCGCGCACCGCCTGCCGCCCGGCCTGCTGCGCGACGTGGCCGAGTTTCTGCCCGCGTGCGTCACCGCCGCACGCCGGCTGCGCAACCGGCCCGAGGTGCCCCGGCGGGCCAGGGTGGCGCTGCTGGTGGCGGTGCTCTGGGTGGTCTCGCCGATCGACCTGCTGCCCGAGTTCCTGCCGGTGATCGGGCCTCTCGACGACGTGGTGGCCGTGGTGCTGCTGCTGCGCTACGCCGGGCGCAGCATTCCCCGGCCGGTGCTCCTGGAGGCCTGGCCCGGCGAACCAGGCCTCCTGGAGCGACTTCTCGGCAAGCCGGCTCAGGCCGCCTGAAGCGTCCTCGACCACAGCGAGGTGCCGTCCAGATCGCGCAGGTGCACGGTGAAGGCCCGGCTGTCCCCGTCGATCTGCACCTCACCGAAGAACTGGCTGCCCTCCAGCGGTGAGGTGTTGGCGCGGGGCGGGGTGGCCGCGAACACCTGCTGCGGGCCGAAGGTCGGGTCCAGGTCGTTCGGGCCGAACGCACCGGCGTGCAGCGGGCCGCTGACGAACTCCCAGAACGGCTCGAAGTCCTGGAAGGCCGCGCGCGCGGGGTCGTAGTGGTGCGCGGCCGTGTAGTGCACGTCGGCCGTGAGCCAGACCGTGTTCCCGATCCGTCGGCGCTTGATCTCCCGCAGGATCCAGGCGATCTGCCGCTCGCGGCCGAGCGGGCCGCCCGGCTTCCCCTGCGCCACCGCCTCGATCGCCTCACCGTCGGGCACCACCAGGCCGATCGGCATGTCCGCCTGGATCACCTTCCAGGTGGCCTTCGACGCCGCCAGCGAGCGCACCAGCCAGCGGGCCTGCTCGGTGCCGAGAATGCCGCCGTCCGGCGAGATTCCGCCGTCCTCCAGACCCGCGGTGTTGTCGTTGCGGTAGGTGCGCATGTCGAGGATGAACACGTCGAGCAGCGGGCCGTACGAGACCTTGCGGTAGATCTGGTGCTCGCGCACGGTGCGGGTGCTCAGCGGCTGGTACTCGGTCCACGCCCGGTAGGCGCGCACCTTGAGCACGTCGATGTCCTTCTCGGTGTAGCGGCTGTCGTCGAGGATCTCGCCCGGGTACCAGTTGTTGCTGACCTCGTGATCGTCCCACTGGCAGACCATCGGCGTGCGGGCGAGGAAGGCCCGCATCCCGTCGTCCCCCAGGTTGTAGCGATGGGCGCCGCGGAAGTCGTCGAGCGTCTCGGCGACGTGGGACTTGGCCTCCTCCAGCACGTTCCGGTACACCCGGCCGTCGGGCAGGGTGACGTCGCCGGTGATCGGGCCGTCGGCGTAGATCGAGTCGCCGGAGTGCAGGAAGAAGTGCGGGTCACGCCTGAGCATGGCCCGGTAGATCGGGAAGCCGCCGAGGTCGGGGTTGCGGCCCCAGCCCTGCCCGGACTGGTCGCCGCTCCAGAGGAAACGCACGTCGCGGGCCCGGCGCGGGGCGGTGCGCAGCAGCCCGTCGGCGTGCGCCCCCTCGGCCCGGTGGGCATCCGGGTCGGCCAGGACCACCCGGTAGTCGAGGGACTCGCCGGCGGGCAGGCCGCTCAGCTCGACCCGGCCGGTGAAGTCGCTCTTCGCGGTCAGCACCGGCCCACGGAACGTGCGCACGCCCGGGACCTGCACGAACATCCGGGCCGGGCGGTCGGACCGGGTCCACACCACAGCGCTGCCGGCGGTGACGTCGCCGGACTGCACCCCGTGGGTGAGCTGCGGGCGGTCGCGCCGGACCAGGTTGCTCACCGCACCGGTGGTGGACAGGCCCGCGAACCCTGCTGCACCGCGCAGGATCCCGCGGCGGGAGACGAGAGGAGGCATGGACCGCAGGCTGGCACGCCGAAGTAACACAAAAGCGACCAATGCATGGACGACGAGGGCACCGGTCCCCTCCTCACGGATTTCCGACAGAGCCTTTCGCGCTATGCCTCTTGCCAAGCAATGTAAGAGGTGTTTCAGTTTTACTACTGACATCGAGCACGAGGAGAATCACCATGACCACGATCAACGGCGCCGTCGCGCTGGTCACCGGGGGCCAGCGCGGCCTGGGCCGGGCCTTCACCCAAGCCCTGCTGGACGCCGGGGCGGCGAAGGTCTACGTCACCGCCCGGCAGCCGGTTCCGGACGACGACCCGCGCATCGTGCCGCTGCCGCTGGACGTGACGGACGAGCAGTCCGTCCTGCGCCTGGCCGCCGCGGCGCCGGACGTGAGCATCCTGGTGAACAACGCCGGCACGACGGTGCGCGGCGACCTCACCGAGATCGGGCTCGACGACACCCGGACGGTGTTCGAGACCAACGTGTTCGGGCCCCTGCGGGTGGCCCAGGTGTTCGCGCCGGTGCTGGCCGCGAACGGCGGCGGGGCCCTGGTCGACATCCACTCGGTGCTGAGCTGGCTGGCCGGCAGCGGGGTCTACGGTGCCTCCAAGGCCGCGTTCTGGTCGCTGACCAACTCGCTGCGGCCGGTGCTGGGCAAGGCCGGCACCCAGGTGCTCGGGGTGCACCTGGGCTACGCCCGCACCGACATGACCGCTGCGCTGGACGTGCCCAAGATCGAGCCGGACGAGGTGGCCCAGGGCATGGTGGCGGCGCTGCTGAACGGGGACACCGAGTACCTGGCGGACGACGTGAGCCGGTTCGCCAAGTCGGCGCTGACCGGGCCGCCCGAGGCTCTCGCTATCGTGTGACGTGCAAAAGGAGGCCGGGATGCCACGATTCGCCGCCACCGAGCGACTGGGCACGTCGGTCGCCCCGGTGACGCTGCTGCTCACCCAGGAACTGGTGAACAGCCAGGGACCAGTGACCTACCAGGTGGACTGGCTGGTGAACGTCACCGGCGCGCAGGACTGGCTGGACGGCGTGCTGTCCGACTGGGGCAGCGTGAACCCCACCCTGACGGTGCCCGGGATCCGGCTGCGCAGGCCCGATCTCGAACGGCTGCGCACGGTGCGGGACGGGCTGCACCAGTTGCTGGCCCGGGGCGAGGAGCGGCCGTTCCAGCCGGAGGCACCACAGCCCGGCCCCCTGCTCGACGCCCCACTCGCGGTGCGCGCCGGGCCGGACGGGGTGCAGGCCTCCCCCGTCGGCACCGGCATCGGGTGGATCGCGTCGGCGGTGGCGCTGGAGCTGTTCCGGGCGCAGGAGCACGACCTGCTGCGCCGGCTCAAGCTGTGCCACAACCCGGGCTGCGCAACGGCTTTCTACGACCGCTCGAAGAACAACAGCCGCGCCTGGCACGACGTGGCCACCTGCGGCAACCGGGCGAACGTGCGGGCCTACCGGGCCCGGCAGCGCACTACCGGCGAGTGAGCAGTCACACCAGCTGTTTCCGCATGCATCGCTCCTGCACCCAGCGACCGGGGGCCACCCGCAGCGGCTGCTCCTCGCCGGTCGGCACGAAGCCCAGGTGACGGTAGGCCTCCCAGGCGATCCGGTTGTGCTCCAGCACCCAGAGCATCAACTCGTCGATGTGCTGGTGCCGGGCCTCGGCCTCCAGGGAGGAGAGCAGACGGCGCACCACGCCCTGCCGGCGTGCGTCCGGGGCCACCCAGACCGCCTCCACGTAGCGGGTCCGTCCGGCGTCCACCAGGTTCTGCTCGCCCGGCTCGTCGGGTCCGGTCAGGCAGGCGACGCCGACGATCTCGTGGTCCGGGCCGGTGCGGGCGATCAGCCAGGTGGCGGCGGTCAGCCGGGACTGCCAGACCGACCGGGGCACACGGCATTCCGTCTGGTAGCCGGTGGCGAAGGCCTTGGGCGATTCGCGCAGCGCCCGCAACCGCACCATCTTCAGCACGCCCCAGTCCGAGGCCCGCAGTCTGACCACGGTCAGTGCCTGGCGTTTCGGCTGGGAATGCAGGGTTTTCGCGCTGCCGTCCGGGCCCATCAGGTCTGCCACCGTGGACATGCCGTCGTTCTCCGTCCGTCGAAGGGTTTTCAGCCGACGGCCATGATCCCCGGCTTCAGGTCGTCAGCAGCAGATCAAAACCCCCGCGTGGCACGACCTGACCGAAGTAGTGGTGCTCCGCCTCGTCCCAGCGGCCGAACCAGTCGTCGTGCCAGTCGTCCCCGTCACCTGCCCGTAACCTGCGGTGCCGAACGGTGAGCGGGCGCGTGCCCGCGTCGTCCACCCTTGTCCCGATCAGATCGCCCGGCCGCCGGGCCGCCCCGGTCGTACCGCCCGGCGTGCCGTACGGTCCCGCTCATGACCACGGTTTTGCTGATCACCCTGGGCGGCACGATCAGTTCCTCGGCGGACAGCGGAACACCCGGTGTGATCCCGCGCAGCGGCGCCGAGGAACTGGCGGCCCAGCTCGTCCCCTGGCTGCCCGACGTGCGGGTGGTGCCGCGCGAGCTGCGGCTGCTGCCCTCGCCCTCGCTGACCTTCGCCGACCTGTTCGCCCTGCTGCACGAGATCGACACCGCCCGCGACGTGGACGGGGTGGTGGTCTCGCAGGGGACCGACACCCTGGAGGAGACGGCTTTCCTGCTCGACGTGCTCGGGGCCGGGGCCAGGCGCCCGGTGGTCGTCACCGGCGCCATGCGTGACCAGGACACCCCCGGGGCCGACGGCGCCGCCAACCTGATCGCCGCGGTGAAGGTGGCCTCGTCACCGGTCGCGTCCGGCGTGCTGGCGGTTTTCGCCGACTCGGTGTTCGCCGGGCGCACCGTGCGCAAGCACAGCGCGGTGCACGCCGACGCCTTCACCGCCTCGCCGTGGGGCGCCCTCGGCATGGTGCGCGAGGGCTCGGTGCACCTGCCGCTGTCCGCCGCCGGCGGCCCCACCCTGCCGGTGCCGGCCCTCGCCGATCCGCCCGCCGTCGCCCTGATCAGTACGGGTGTGGACGACGACCTGCGGCTCCTGCCGGGTCTGGCCGCCCTCGGCTACTCCGGCGCGGTGCTGGAGGGGATGGGTGGCGGGCACGTCGCGACCACCGCGATCGACGCGGTCTCCCGTTGCACGCTGCCGATCGTGCTGTGCAGCCGGGCCGGGGCCGGGCCCACCCTGCGCCACACCTACGGCTACCCCGGCGGCGAGATCGACCTGCTGGGGCGCGGGCTGATCTGGGGTGGGCACCTGACCGGGGTGAAGGCCCGGCTGCTGCTCGTGCTCTGCCTGATGCAGGGCTGGTCGGGCGACGAGCTGCGGCAGCGGTTCGAGCAGGTCGCCGGCGCCTGAGCCCGCCTAGGCGGGCTGGACCCGGTCCTCGGGACCACGCACCGGGTGCAGACAGCGGTAACGCACCTCGCCTTCCTCCTCCAGAGGCGGTAGGGCCTGGGCACATTCGTCGGTGGCGCGCCAGCACCGGGTGCGGAAGTTGCAGCCCGAGGGCGGATTCGTGGCCGAGGGCACCCGCCCGCGCAGCGGGATCGGGCGGGCGGGCGTGAGCAGCCGGGGCGTGGCCGAGAACAGGGCGTGCGTGTACGGGTGCCGGGCGACCTCCTCGACCGCGGCGGCCGGCGCCTCCTCGGCGATCCGGCCCAGGTACATGGTGACCACCCGGTCGGACATCCGCCGCACCGTCTGGATGTCGTGCGAGACGAAGACCATGGCCAGGCCCAGTTCCGAGCGCAGCCGGTCGAGCAGGTTGAGGATCTGCGCGCGCACCGACACGTCCAGCGCGGAGGTCGGCTCGTCGGCCACCAGCAGGGCCGGCTCCAGCGCGAGGGCCCGGGCGATGGCCACCCGCTGCCGCTGGCCGCCGGACAGCTGGGCGGGCACCGCGTCGGCCACCGCGGTGGGCAGGCCGACCAGGTCCATCAGCTCGCGTACCCGTTGCGCCCGGCCCGGCCGGTCGCCCCGGCCGTGCACCACCAGCGGGTCGGCGATGATGCGCTGCACGGTGAGCCGCCGGTTCAGGGCGGTGGACGGGTCCTGGAACACCGTGCCGATGCTGGCCCCGAAGGTCAGGCGCCGCTCACGGGCCGACATCTCCCACAGCGAGCGGCCGCGAAAACCCACCACCCCGGCGGTCGGTCGCTGCAACCCGACCAGCACCCGGGCCAGAGTGGTCTTGCCGCAACCGGATTCACCCACCACACCGACCGTCTCGCCGGCCCGCACCACCAGGTCGGCCTCCGTCAGCGCGTACACCGAGGCACTGCCGAGAAGTCCTCCGGCCCGCGTCTTGTGGACGACGGAAACCCCGCTCAGCGTGATCAGCTCGCTCATCGGGTCACCTCGTGCGGGTAGTGACAGGAGACCTGGTGATCGTCCGTGCCGTGCACCGGGGGCAGCCGGGTGGGACAGACCTCCTCGTCGGTGACCGGGCAGCGCCCGGCGAACCGGCAGCCCGGGCTGAAGTCGGCCGGGGCCGGGACCACGCCCTTGATCTGGGCCAGCACCGCGTCCTGCTGCTCGATGGACACCACCGAGGCGAGCAGGCCCCGGGTGTAGTGGTGCCGCGGCCGGGCGATCAGCGCTGCGGTGTGCCCGGTCTCGGCCACCTGCCCGGCATACATCACCACCACCCGGTCACAGAGCTCGGCCACCAGCGCCAGGTCGTGCGAGACCAGCACCAGCGCGAAGCCCAGCTCGGCCTGCAACCGCAGCAGCAGCTGCATCACCTGGGCCTGCACGGTGACGTCGAGCGCGGTGGTGGGCTCGTCGGCGATGATCAGCTTCGGGTCGCGCGACAGGGCCAGGGCGATCAGGACCCGCTGCCGCTGCCCGCCGGACAGCTCGTGCGGATAGGCGCGCAGCGTGCGGTCCGGGTCCAGGCCGACCAGACGCAGCAGCTCCTCCGGCGAGCGCCGCCCGCCCCGGCGCACCACCTGCTTGAGCTGGCTGCGCACGGTGAGCGCGGGGTTCAGCGACGACAGCGCGTCCTGGTACACCATGACGATCTCGCGGCCCATCAGCCGGCGCCGCCGCCCGGCCGGGGTGGTGAGCAGGTCGGTGCCGCCGAACAGCACCTCGCCCCCCAGCACCGCGCCGGGCGGCTGGAGTCCCATCACCGCCAGGGCCGTCAGCGACTTGCCACAGCCCGACTCGCCGATCAGGCCGAGCACCTCACCGGCCCGCACGGTGAACGAGATGTCTTGCACCACGGCGTTTCCGCGGTGCCGCTGGGGAAAGCTGACCGACAGGTGCCGCACCTCCAGCACGGTGGGCGCGTCGCCGAGGTCGCGGGTGCCGAGCCGGTCGGCCGCCGCCCGCAGCTGCTCGGCGGGCAGCTCCACCGGCTGGTTCTCGGATGCCGCCCGGGCCAGTTCCCGGGCCACGGCCTGCTGCGCCTGGGGCCGGGCCGAGGGTGCCGCCCAGGCGTCGGAGATGCCCTCCGCCAGCACGTTCAGCGCCAGCACGGTGATCAGGATGAGCAGACCGGGGAACAGCGTGGCCCACCAGCCGCCGATCAGCACCTGGTCCTTGCCGTCGGCCAGCACCGAGCCCCAGGACGGGTCGGGTGGCTGGATGCCCGCCCCGATGAACGACAGCGAGCTCTCGAACACGATGGCGTCGGCCACCAGGATCGTGCAGAACACCAGTACCGGGGCCGCGCAGTTGACCGCCACGTGCCGGGTCAGGGTGTAGAAACGCCGTGCGCCGATGGTCTTCTCGGCCGCCACGTAGTCTTCGGCGTACTGCGCCAGCACGTTCGCCCGCACCACCCGGGTGACCTGGGGAACGTAGAGGAAACCGATGGCCAGGACGAGCACCGGGATGTCGCGGCCGAACACGGCCACCAGCACGGCGGCCAGGGCGATGCCCGGGAACGCCATGATCACGTCGAGCACCCGCATCACCAGCTCGTCCACGTGCTTGCCGGCGGTGGCGGTGAACGCGCCCAGCACCGCGCCGCAGAGCAGGGCGAAGGCCGTGGCCAGCAGGCCGATCGCGAGTGACCAGCGGGTGCCGAACAGCAGGCGGGTGAACACGTCCCGGCCGTTGTCGTCGACCCCGAACCAGTGCGCGCCGGACGGCCCGCCGGTGTCGGCGCTCAGCTCGTTCGGTGAGTACGGCGCGAGCACCGGGGCCAGCAGGGCGACCAGGGCCAGCACCAGGATCACGGCCAGGGCGATCCAGGAGACGGCGTTCAGCCGCCGCAGCCGCACCCCCGGCCGGGCGAGGGCGAGAAGGCGCGGTCTGACAGCGGCTTTCACGATGCCGTCCTCAGGCGCGGGTTGGCGATCAGGTAGAGCACGTCGACCACCAGGTTCACCAGCAGGAAGCCGATCGCGATGGTGAGCACGAAGCCCTGCACCTTGGCGATGTCGCCGTCGCCGACCGCCTGGATCATGTTCTGCCCCATGCCGGGCAGGGCGAACATGGTCTCGATCACCACCGCGCCACCGAGCATGTAGCCGATGCGCAGACCGAGCACGGTGAGCGGGTTGACCAGTGCGTTGCGCAGCACGTTGCGCCCCACCACGACCAGGGGCGGCAGCCCGAGCCCTCGCGCCGTCCTCACGTAGTCCTTGTCGAGCTCCTCCACCACGGAGGTCCGGATGATCCGGGTCATCTGCGCGGCCACCGGAAGGGCGAGCGAGATCGCCGGCAGCGCAAGGGCGTTCAGCCAGGGGCCGAGGCCCTCGGACGGGTTGACGTAGCCGCCGGTGGGAAAGGCCCCGCGCCCCACCGCGAGCCACTGGATCAGCAGCAGCGCCACCCAGAACGGCGGGGCGGCCACCCCGACCAGGCTGACCAGCCGGATCAGCTGGTCGGGCCAGCGGTCGCGGAACACCGCCGCGGTCACCCCGAGCAGCGTGGCCACGGTCAGGGCGATCACGATGCCGAGCGCGGTCAGCTGCACGGTGAGCGGCAGGGCGGTGCGGATGGTGTCGAGCACCGGCTGCCGGGTGATCAGCGAAGTGCCGAAATCCCCGTGCAGCAGGTCGATCACGAAGTGCAGGTAGCGCACGGGCAGCGGGTCGTTCAGCCCGTTCGCCTCGCGGAACGCCTCCAGCTGCTCGGCCGTGGCGTTGCCGCCCTCGAACGCGGCCAGGGCCGGGTCGGTCGGGGCGAACCGCATCACCACGAACACGAACAGGATCACACCGAGCACCAGCGGGACGAAGAGCAGCAGACGCCTCAGCAGCATCCGCGCCACCGCCGTCATGACGGGTCGACCCGCTGCGCCCTGATCAGGTTGATGCCGGGATAGCCCTGGGGCTGAATGTCGGCCAGGCGTTCACCGTTCCAGGCGGTGACCAGCTTGGTGAACACGATCGGGTAGAGCACGGCCTGGTCGGCGATCTGGTCGAGCACCTTCTTGTTCTCGGTCTTCGCGGTGGCCTCGTCGGCGGCGTAGGCGGCCTTGTCCATCTGCTCGTAGAGGGCGTCGGCGTCCACACCGGCGAACTTGGCGTAGGTGGTGGACCACAGCGACTGCGGGCTGTAGTAAAACCGCTCGATCAGGTCGGGGTCGTTGCCGAACTGCTGCGGGTTGCCGGAGGCCGCGACCACCTGATAGTCCTCGCCACCGTCCAGTTTCGAGAACAGCGCCTTGGTGTCCTGGGCGTTCAGCGTGGTCTTCACCCCGATCGCGTCCCAGCCTTCCTTGATCACGTTGATCGTGTCGGCCACCAGCGAGGTGTTGGTGGAGCCCAGGGTGATGGCCAGGTCGCTCACCCCGGCCTGCTCCAGCAGTTGCCTGGCCCTGTCCGGGTCGTAGGTGAAGTCGGTGGACGCTTTCTGGTACGCCTCGAGTTCGGGGTTGAGGTACGAGTCCGCCGCCACCCCCTGCCCCTTCAGCGCCACCTGCACCACCTTCTCCTTGTCGATGGCGTAGTGCAGCGCCTGTCGTACCCGCTTGTCGTCGAACGGTTTGCGGGTGGTGTCGAACATCAGGAACACGTTGTTCTGCCCCTGCACCGCCTCCACCTCACGCCCGTCCTTCCGCAGCTGCTCCAGGTTGGCGGGCGGGATGTTGTCGGCGATCTGCGCCTGTGGCCGGGCTCCGGAGATCGCGGCCACCCGCGGGGCGGCGTCGACGATGGAGCGCCAGACCAGGGTGTCGTACTGCGCCGGGTGGTCGCCGTTGTACTGGTCGTTCTTCACGAAGGTGGTGTGGTCGAGCGCGGCCTGCTCGGTGATCTTGTAGGGGCCGGAGCCCAGCGTCTTGCCGGCCGCGGCGTCGTCCCACTTACCGTCGAAAACGTGCTGCGGCACGATCATCGCCGTCTCGACCCGCTCCAGCGCGTACTGGAAGGGCTGCTTGAGGTGGAACTCGACGGTGGACTCGTTCTTGGCCACCACCTCGTCGAGCCAGCCCGAGAAGAACGCCCTGAGCTGCACGTTCTCGTCGGGGTCGAGGATCCGGTCGTAGGTGAACACGACGTCGTCGGCCGTCACCGGCTGCCCGTCGGACCACTTCGCCCCCTCGCGCAGCTCGAAGGTGATGGTGTCGCCGTCCACGTCGCCGGGCACCGCTGCCAGCCCGGCCTCCGGCTCACGGGTGATCGGGTCGCCGGTGACCAGCGGCTCGTACACGTTGGTGAAGGCGGCCATCGAGAAGGCCGAGGCGGTCTGGGTCGGGTCCCAGCTCTGGTTGTTGCCGTAACCGATGACGGCGGTGAGCGTGCCGGTGTCGGAACTGCTGTCCGACGACGCCGGCCCGCCGCAGGCGGCCAGCAGGACGCCCGCGGCGACGATCACGAGGCTTCGGGGAAAGGTCGAGCGCTGCATCTGGTGACTCCTTCGTCCGCCCGGCCCGGCCCTCGGCCGCCCGCATCACCAAACCTTAGGTAGAACAGCGAATTTCTGGCAAACGTGCACTCTTATCGCACTGAGCCTTGCCTTTCAGCTCATCCTGCGGTCAGACGACGCCAGGCCAGCTCGGCGAGGGTGGCCGCCTGTTCCCCGAGCAGCGAGTCGTCGAACACCGCGGTGGCGGAATGCAGTGACCGGCCGGGAAACTGATCATGAGCGACGCCGAGGAAGTACATGTTGCCCGGCACCTGCTCCAGCACGTACGAGAAGTCCTCCGAGGCCATGCCGGGCGTCGGCAGCGTCTCCACCCGTGCCGGTCCGTACAGTTCCTCCAGCAGCGCCAGCACCCGGGCGGTCTCCGCCGGGTCGTTGTGGGTCACCGGGTAGCTGTCGTGCACCTCCACGTCCACCTCGCACCGGTGCACGGCGGCCAGACCCCGCACCATCCGCGGCAGTTCGGTCCTGACCAGGTCGAGCGTGCGCCGCGACAGGGTGCGCACGTTCAGGTCGATGTCGACCCACGAGGGGATCACGTTCTTCGCCACCGAGTCGCTGGCCAGCCGGGTCACCGAGATCACCGCGGGATCGGTCACCGGGATCCGCCGGGTGACGAAAGACTGGACGGCAAGGATGATCTCGGCCGCCACCGGCACCGGGTCCACGCCGTGGTGCGGGATCGCGGCGTGCCCGCCGGCCGCCTTCACCCGGAAGTACATCCCGCCGGAGCTGGACATGATCGGCCCGGGCCGGGTGCTCAGCACGCCGAACGGATCACCGCAGTCCACGTGCACGGCGTAGGCCGCCACCGGCCGTTCACCGGCCACGTCGAGCAGCCCCTCCTCCAGCATGATCCGCGCCCCACCGGCGCCCTCCTCCCCCGGCTGGAAGGCGAAAATGACCGTTCCGGGCAGCTCTTCGCGCCGCTCGTGGAGCAGCTGGGCGGCACCGACCAGCCCGGCCGTGTGCAGGTCGTGACCGCAGGCGTGCATCGCCCCGTTGTGCGAGGCGTAGTCCAGGCCGGTCGCCTCCTCGATCGGCAGGCCGTCCATGTCGCCGCGCAGCAGCACCACCGGCCCCGGACGTCCGCCACGCAGCACCCCGACCACCGAGGTGAGGGCCTGTCCGGTGGTGATCTCCAGGTCCAGCCCGGACAGCGCCTCCAGCACCTTGGCCTGGGTCTTCGGCAGGTCGAGGCGCAGCTCCGGCTCGGCGTGCAGCCGGCGGCGCAGGTCGACCAGCTCGGGGGTGATCCGCGCGGCCTCGGTCAGGAACGTCATGTGGTGCTCCAGGTCTCAGTTTCCGGGGGGAGATCAGTCTGACCCGGCAGGCGGGTTCCACGGCGAACCGCACGCCGGGTTCCATCGGCACAGTCTGCCCGGAGGCCCTGGCCGGATCACCATGCTCTTCATCTCACACAACCTGGCCGTGGCGCGTTACGTCAGCGACAGTGTTCACGTGGTGCGCCAGGGACGGGTGGCCGGGTCGGGCCCCGCCGACGCCGTCCCCGGTCACCCACAAGACCCCTACACGGTCGAGTTACCGGCGTCGGTGCCGGTTCTCGGCGAGAAACCGCACCTGGAGGAGATCTAATGGTGGCCGGGCTGATCCTGCGCGAGGCACGCCTCGTGGGTAGTGCCGGACTGGTCGACGTGGTGGTGCGCGACGGGCGGATCACGTCCGTGCTGCGCGCGGACGACGAGCCGCCCGCCGTCCCGACCGGACTGGAGGAGGTACGCCTGGACGGGCGCTGGCTCGGCGCCGGGCTGTGGGACAGCCACGTGCACTTCACCCAGTGGGTGACGCTGCAACGGCGCGTCGACCTGTCCGGCACCGGCAGCCCGGAGGAGGCGCTGGCCGTGGTCGCCGAGGCCCTGGCCGCCCGGCCGGCCGACGGCCGGCCGCTGGTCGGCTACGGGTTCCGCGACGGGCTGTGGCCGCACCCGCCGAGCCTGGCCGCGCTCGACGCCGTCGCCCCCGACCGGCCGGTGGTGCTGGTCAGCGGCGATCTGCACTGCGGCTGGGTGAACACGAAAGGCGCTGCGCTGCTCGGCATCACACCCGACGAGTTCGGCCTGGTGCGCGAGACCGAGTGGATCGGGGCCGACCACCGGCAGCTGGGCGGCCTGCCCGAGGTCGGGGAGTACCGGGAGACCGCGCTGGCCGCGGCCCGGCGTGGGGTGGTCGGCGTGGTGGAGTTCGAGAACGCCGACAACCTCACCGACTGGCCGGCCCGGGTGGCCGCCGGGGTGGACGCCCTTCGGGTGCAGGCCGCGGTCTGGCCGGACCGGCTGGACGCCGCGGTGGCCGCGGGTCTGCGCAGCGGCGACCCCCTCGACCCGGAGGGCCTGATCACCTTCGGCCGGCTCAAGGTGGTGGTGGACGGCTCGCTGAACACCCGTACCGCCCTCTGCCACGACCCCTACCCCGGCCTCGACCCGGCCCACCCGCACGCCTGCGGGGTGCAGAGCGTGCATCCCTCGCAGCTGCGGGAGCTGCTGGAGACCGCCTACCGCAACGGCGTCGAGGCGGCTGTGCACGCGATCGGCGACAAGGCCAACCAGCAGGTGGTGGACGAGTTCGAGCGGCTCGGGGTGGCCGGCACCATCGAGCACGCACAGCTGGTCGGCGCCGCCGACTTCGAGCGGTTCGGCCGCCTCGGCCTGATCGCCAGCATCCAGCCCGAGCACGCGATGGACGACCGCGACGTGGCCGACCGGCACTGGGCCGGGCGGACCGACCGGGCATTCGCGTTCCGCTCGCTGCACGAGGCCGGGGCGGTGCTGCGCCTGGGCTCCGACGCCCCGGTGGCGCCGCTCGACCCGTGGATCTCGATCGCCGCGGCCGTCGGCCGGTCCCGCGACGGCCGCGAGCCGTGGCACCCGGAGCAGCGCATCCCGCTGTCCGTGGCACTGGAGGCCAGCACCCGCAGCCGGGTGGCCGAGGGCGAACCCGCCGACCTGGTCGTGCTCGACCACGACCCCACCACGCTGTCGGCCGAGAAGCTGCGTGAGCTGCCCGTGGCCGCCACCCTGCTGGGCGGGCGGTGGACCTGGAACTCACTCTGAGACCGGGCCCGATGCGGCTACTGGTTAGGCTGCTGCGACGCAGCAGTCCGGACAGGAGGTCCACGGGTGCCGGTGTTCACGCACGACGACACGCAGACGGAGTACGAGGCCCACGGTGACCCGGAGGGCAGGCCGGTGCTGGTGCACCACGGCCTGGTCGGCTCGGCCGGTCTGGCACCGGTCTGGCACGAGCTCGCGGTGCGGGCCGGCCTCCGGCTGGTCTCGGTGGCCCGCCCCGGCTACGGCCGGTCCACGCCGGTGCCGATGACCTCGATCGCCGACTGGGCCGGGCTGGTCACGCCGTTGCTCGACGAGCTGGACGTGGACCGGTTCGGGGTGCTCGGCGTGTCGGCCGGGGCGCCGTACGCCTACGCGCTGGCCGCCACGATGCCGGAGCGGGTGCGGCGGGTCGCGGTGCTGTCCGGGACCGGCCGGGTGGACGAGCCGGAGACCCGCGCGCTCTACCCGGACGAGGCCCGGCACCGGCTGGAGAGCTTCGCGACCTCGTCGCCGGAGCAGGTGCGGGCGTTCTGGCACGGCAACATCGCCATGGGCCTGGCGCTGAACCCGGCGGAGCACCCGATGCGCCGGCCGCTCACCGACACGGCCGCCCACGGCGCGGCCGGGCCCGCCCGGGAGAGCGTGAACCAGCTGCGGGACTGGGGTTTCGCCCTGGAGTCGGTGACCACCCCGGTGAGCCTGTGGCACTCCCGCGCCGACGAGCAGGTGCCCTACGCCGCGGCCGAGATCGTGGCCGGGCGGATTCCTGGGGCGGTGCTGCACGAGCAGGCCGAGGCCGGGCACCTGCCGTCGATGGCCTCGGCGGTGGGAGCCGTCGAGTTCCTGGCGAGCTGATGCCGTGGGCGGGCCGGCTCCCGGTGGGGATCAGCCGGCCCGCTCGATGCCCAGAGGCCCGATGCCCAGATCCGGCAGGCCGATTCAGGCCGCCAGCCGGTCGATGGTGCTCAGGGCGTCCGCGAGGCTCTGGTCCGACGCCTCGCCCAGGTCGAGGGGAATCATCATCGGCGACTCCCGGGCGAGGGTGAGCTCGGCGGTGACGAACACCGGGTCGGTGACGCCGAGGGCATCGAACACGTGGCGCAGCCAGGGTTCCCGGTGGTCCCAGCCGTGCCGGGGCGTGCCCGGCCCGTAGCCACCGCCGCTGGCCAGGGCGAACACGAACTGCTTGTCGCCCAGCCGGCCCAGCGTGCGGTCGGGCGTGACGATCCGGTCGAGCCAGGACATGAAGCTGCTCGGCGGCCCGAAGTTGTACAGCGGCAGCCCGATCACCACGCTGTCGGCCGCCAGCAGCTCCTGCACGAACACGTCGCCGAACGCCCAGCGCTCGGCCTGCTCGGCCGTGCGCTCGGCCGGTTCGGCGAAAAGCGTTGTGTACGAGGCCTCGTCGAGGTGCGGGACGGGATCGGCGGCCAGGTCGCGATAGGTCACTGTGCCGTCGGGCCGGGCCGCCAGCCACTTCTGCGCGAAGCGCGCGGACAGCATACGGCTGCGTGAGCCGTCACGACGGAGAGACGCATCGAGATGTAGAAGGTTGCTCATAGATAGAAGGTGTATCACCAATGATTTCCAAAGCACAATGCTTCAGCTGTGGCATGGACGCCGCGACGTAGACTGGGCACATGACGCAGGAGGTGACCCGGGCAGAGCCGGAGGAATCCCGCCGGTCCGGGGCGGACCTGCGCGTTCTGCCGATGCTCGACTACCTGGCCCGGCTCGGCCGGCGAGCGGTCGAGAGCCAGGCCGGCACGCTGCGTCCCCGGCACGTCATCGCCCTCGAACTACTGCGCGACCAGGGCCCCTGCGGTCAGCAGCGGCTGGCCGAGGCACTCAGCCTCGACCCGAGCAACGTGGTCGGTCTGCTGAACGAGCTGGAGCAGCGCGAGCTGATCACCCGCCGGCGCGACCCGGCGGACCGGCGACGGCACATCGTCGAGCTGTCGGGCAAGGGCCTCGACGAGCTCACCCGGACCGGGCAGCACCTGGGCGGGATCGAGGACAACCTGTTCGGTTCACTCACCCCGCAGGAGCGGCAGACGCTGCACGCCCTGCTCAGCCGGGCGGTCGGTGCCTCGTCGGAGGCCTGTGTCGCGGCCGGAAAGATCCCGCCACCGGCGGAGTGCATCGCCTGATGCCGATCTGGCCGTTCAGCCGCACCTCCGCACCCGCCCGCACTCCCACCACCGACCTGATCACCTGGTCGTCGGGCGTGCACACCACCGGCCACTCGCTCGACGAGGCCCGGGCCTTCGCCGCCCGAAGGGGCCGCCCGCTCGGGCATTTCGCCGTCTTCCCCAGCCGCGACGCGGGCCCGGCCGGACTGGCGGACACCTGGTGGCTGCCGCCGCGCGACCTCGGCGAGATGATCAGCGTGGCCGTACCGATGACCTACGACGGCGGGTCGCTGGCCGACGACCTGTCGGAGCCGCTGCGGCGGATGGCCGGCGCACTCGCCGCGGACGGCCGGGTCTGCGTGATCCGGCTGGGCTGGGAGTTCAACCTGGCCAACTGGCCGTGGCACGTGACGGAGGCGAATCTACCGCAGTGGCGGGCTCGATTCGCCCAGTACGCCAGTCTTTTCCGCGCCGAACTGGGAGAGCGGGCGCTGGTCGGGCTGAACGCCAACATCGGCGGCTCGCAGACCGGCATGCGCCCCGACTGGGCCGAGCGGGTCTGGATGCCGGAGCACATGCACTGGGCCGGGCCGGACGCCTACGACTGCTACGAGCCGTACACCACCGACGCCGCGGTGGCCGCGCACTGGAACGGGCAGCACGGACTGCGCTGGTGGTCGGACTTCGCTCTGGCACAACGGGTTCCGCTGGCACTGCCGGAGTGGGGCGTGGCCTCCGGCACGCAGTGGGCCGGGCACCGCGGCGGCGACAACCCGCGCTACGTCGCCGAGATGCACGCATTTCTGCGATAT
The DNA here is from genome assembly GCF_018499875.1 of Kineosporia corallincola. Taxonomy (GTDB): domain Bacteria; phylum Actinomycetota; class Actinomycetes; order Actinomycetales; family Kineosporiaceae; genus Kineosporia; species Kineosporia corallincola. The sequence goes on from NZ_JAHBAY010000006.1 coordinate 501,351, forward strand.
CACGTCGAGCGCGGCGGAACGGTGCTGCTGGACACCTACTTCCACGAGCGCGAGCCGTATCTGCGCAGCGACTTCGACGCCAACCCCCGGGCCGGCGCGGAGTACGCACGACGCTGGGGCCCCGCGGTGGGGTGAACCCGCCGCGAGACCCCGGCACCCCGGGTGAGGTACCGCCCGATCGCGACCTCGTGGCGGCCGATCATCTCGACGAAGGCTTCGCCGTCACCGGCGACGGATCTGGCGATGAGGTCGGGGTCGACGTTCGCCACGACGCGGCCGGGTCCTGGACCGTGTGCGGCGCGGGCTCCTCGTCGTCCCTGATTGGACCCGGCTAACGACGGTCGGCCAGCAGCCGCAGCTGGAGCCACGTGCACAGCACGTCGTCCGGGTCGTTCAGGTCCACACCGAACATCTCCTGGATGCGGCGCACCCGGTAGCGCACGGTGTTGTCGTGCACCACGAGATCCGTTGCCACATGGGTGACGTCGCCGAAGGCACCGAACCAGGCGACGAGGGTGCGGGCGTACTCGGTGCCGTGCGCCTCGTCGTGCTCCAGGATCGCGGTGACCGGTTCCAGACGCAGTTCGCCCACGACCAGGCTCTGCTCGGAGAGCGCCTGGAGCAGCACCCGGCTGCGCAACTGCTCGGCCAGCGCGACCCGAGGCCGGTCGCCGTCCTCGCGGTCGTCGTTCTCCCAGGGTCCGGGGTGGGCGAGCACCCGGAGCATCCGGTCGGCCGTCCGCCGGGTGGCGGGCACCTCGGTGAGGGCTGACGCGGTCGGCCCGATCGCGGCGACCACCTCCACGCCCACCGAGCGCTGCACCGCCCGGGCCAGGTCGGCGGCGAGCGCGGCCAGCCGGGGCCGGGCCGCGGGCTGGTCCATCGGCAACAGCGCGTAGACCACGTTGCCGTCGATCGCGGTGGGCGTGCCCGGGTGCCAGGAGTCGGCGTACAGGCTGACCACGTCGTCGATCGGGGTGGTGGCCAGGCGCACGTCGGCGATGGTGCCGAGGCCGCGCACCGCCAGCACGGCGACGGCGGTGCCGCGCTGGAACCCGAGCCGGCCCCGCAGGCCGGCCGGGTCCCCGTCGCCGTCGAGCAGGGTGCGCAGGGCCTCGGCCCGGGCGTGGCGTTCCGGGTCACTGCGGGCGCGGGCGCGCAGCAGGTGCAGGGCGGCGGTGCGGGCGGCGTCCACCAGGATCCGGCCGGCCTCCTCGGCCAGGGGAGGGCGGTCGCTGATCACCCAGATCGTGCCGATCACCCGGCCGCCGGCCCGCACCGCGACGGCGAGCCGGTCGGCCACCCCGGGCTCGGGCGAGGGCACCGTCACCGCCTCGGGGCTCTCCGCCACGGCGCGGTACATGTCGTCGGTGAGCGGGCCGTTGAGGGCTATCCGGCCGAGGATGCCACGGCGCCGGACGCCGTCGGTCTGCTGGCCGGGAAGGTTGGAGTGGGCAATCACCCGGCGCTGCGGGTCCTCGATGATCACGGCCCCGCCGACCGCCGAGGCGATCGCGTTGGCCAGCGCGAAAACGTCACCGGCGCCGATCTGCTCGAGGCCCGGGTGCTGGTCGACGGCGATCGCGGCACGCCCGGCGGTCAGCAGCGAGTCCAGGTGCCGCCAGGACGCCTCGGGCGGCGCGGTGAGCAGGGCGAGGCCGGCCGACCCGGCCTCGGTGGCGAGCCGGGTGAGAGCCTCGCCGGATGCCTTCACCACGATCGCCAGGTAACCGGCGTCGGCGGCGGTGCGTATCAGGCTGATCGCGGCGTGGAGCGAGGCCTGCGCGCCGGGCAGCAGCAGGAGGCCGGACTCCGCGGCCGGCACCGGTTCGTCGAGACCGCCGAGCACGACGTCACCCACCGGATCGCCGAGCCGGCCGGCGTCCACCACGACCCACAGCGTCTGCGGGCCGAGCAGGTCCAGCACGGACGAGAGCTTCGGACCCATCCGGCGATCCTAGGTCGGTTGTCCGTCTCGACAGGGGGGCGGGTCGCTTCCTGGTACGCCGCGCATGGCCGAGGCACCTGCCGATCCACCAGGCTGTCGGCATGACCCTTCCGGCCTGGCTGCTCGGCGAGATCGCCACGGTGCCCGCGTACGACGGGTTCGCCGGTGTGGACGAGCTCGACGCCGGGCTGCACCGGATCGCCGGGCACTACCCGGAGGTGGCCTCGCTCAGCCGGTGCGGCAGTTCCGGCCAGGGCCACCCGATCTGGTGCCTCACCGTGGACCTGCCCGGTGACGTGCCGGAGGCGCTGGCCTACGGGTTGCCGCACCCGAACGAGCCGATCGGCGGGCTGACCGCGCTGCACCTGGCCGAGCGGTTGTGTGCCGACGCCGGGCTGCGCGAGCGGCTGGGGCACCGCTGGCGGATCGTGGCCTGTGCCGACCCGGACGGTCTGCGGCTCAACGAGGGCTGGCTGCGCGGGCCGTTCACCCGCGCTCACTACTCCCGGCACTTCTACCGGCCGGCCGGTCGGGACCAGGTGGAGTGGACGTTCCCGATCAACCACGAGGACGCCTATTTCGACGAGGTGCTGCCCGAGACCCAGGCACTGATGCGGGTGATGGACGAGCACCGGCCCGCCCTGGTCGCGTCGCTGCACAACAGCGAGCTGGGCGGGGCGTACTACTGGATGAGCCGCGCCGAACCCGATCTGCACCCGGTGCTTCAGCAGATCCCGGTGCACCTGGGCATCCCGCTGCACCGGGGCGAGGGCGAGGCGGACGGCCTGGAGATGCTCGGCGAGGCGATCTACGAGGCGGCGCCGCTGGAGAAGGTGTACGCGCGCAGCGTCGCCGACGGCGGGCAGTGGGTGCAGCAGGGCGGTTCGAGCACCTGGTACTGCGGCCGCTGGAACGCGCTGATGCTGGTCAGTGAGCTGCCCTACTGGCTGGACCCGGCGGCGGACGACACCCGCGCCTCCGGCGTCGGTCATCGTGACGCCCTGCTGGCGAACGCGGAACGGCTTGAGGACGCCGCGGGCACGATCACGGGGATCCTCGCCGATGTCGAGGGTCACCTGATGGCGCCGGCGTCCCCGTTCTGGCGGGCCACCCGGTTCTACGCCGGTTTCCTGGCCGAGGCCGGGCCGGCCAGACGGGCGCGGGCCGGCGAGACCGATCCCGGGCGCATCGCCACCGTGGCCGAGGCGAACTCGCTGGACTCGAACGTGCACGAATGGCGCCTGCGCTACGGCGGCATCCTGCGCCGGGCCCTGCGGGGCGAGGTCGCCGTCGGCAATCTGAGCGGGCCGGTGCGCTCCGCGCTCGCCGAGATCGAGAGCAGGTACGAGACCTGGCTCGCCGCCGACCACCGCAACGCCGAACTGGCCCCGATCGAGATCAACCGCCTGGTCGGGGTGCAGTACGCCGCGACCGTCTCCGCGGCCGCCCACCTGGCCGGAAAGCTGGACTGACGCATGCATGTGTTCACCGAGTACGGCCGGCAGGAAGCCGCCTGGATCTGGCGGCTCGTCGACGAGAACCCGTTCGCCCTGCTGATCACCACGGGGGACGGCGTTCCGCGCGCGACTCACGTGCCCGTGCTCTGGGCGCCCACCGCCGACCGCCAGGGTCCGGTGGAGGGCGCCACGGTGCTCGGCCACCTGGCCGCCGTCAACGAGCAGACCCGCGACCTGGCCGCCGAGGACGCCACCGCGATGCTGGCGGTGTCCGGCCCCCACGCCTACGTCAGCCCGTCCACCTACCAGGCCGAGCAGGCGGCTCCCACCTGGAACTACGCCGCGGTGCACCTGACCGGCGCGGTGCGGGTGCTGGACGCCGACGAGTCGCTGGACGTCATCCACCGCACGGTCCAGCACCTGGAATCCTCCCGCGAGGAGCCCTGGGACCCGTCCGGCTCGCTCGCCTACTGGCGGCGGATCCTGCCCGGGGTGCGAGCCTTCGCGATGACCGTGACCTCGGTGTCGGCCCAGTTCAAGCTGAGCCAGGACAAGCCCGCCGACGTCCGCGCCCGGGTGCGGGCCGATGTCGGCGATGACGTGGCCCGGTGGATGGAGCGCACCGATCCGGACCGGGCGCTGGTCGGGGCTCCGTGGGAGGGGAGGCGGTGATCAGCTCGGCTGCGTGCGGGGCTGCGGTCTGCGGTAGTCTGTGGGCGTGTTGCCCTCGTAGCTCAGGGGATAGAGCAACGGTTTCCTAAACCGTGTGTCGGAGGTTCGAATCCTCTCGGGGGCACTTAGGTCATGGTCAACGATGCGGCGGGATTGCCCGCCCATTCGCTTCAGCGGACGTTGACGGCGCATTCGCTGCCCAGCAGCGGCGTCATCCGTCACCCGTGCCTCGTCCCGCAGGTCCGGGAGCATGAGGGGTGACGGATTGCCATGGAGCCGGTGACTCAATGGGTTCAGGTGACGTGGACCAAGGCTTCGCGCGGTGGCCGTGAGGCAACGACGCGCAACGCGGCACCCGCCGGTTTGCTGCTGCCGATCGCCGCAGCCCCGCTGACGCACGACGTCACGATGCGGGAGGAGGAGGGCTTCAGACCTGAATCTTCCTACGAGACATCCGGTCTCGATGCCGCGACCGGACGATTGAGGCATGGTTCGGTCAAGGTCAGGCCCCGGGGTGATGCGCTGAGCGTGCGCCTGATGCCGTTCACCATCGGCTACCCTCCTCGTCGACGCCGGCCCCCGGCCCTTCTGATCGGCCCGGGTGACTGGGTCCGCTGGGTGATCAATTACCGATTCTCCGGCTATCGCGGCTGGAGCTACTCTCAGGTGACCGTGAACCTGGCCAACGGAAAAGTCCCTCTGGAAACGTTTCTCGGGCACCCGACGAGAACGGTGGACGACCGGGTCAGCTTGTTCTGAGCGCCCGGCTCCACTCGGCGAGTCGATGCGGCAGGATAACTGCCGATACCAGGGACAGTCGCTTGACTTCGGCCGATACCCGTTCTCCGGCGGGATTCACCATCACGAGATCGCCTCCGTCACCGCCCCCCTGAACGTTCGGCGGGCCTGGCGCCTGGTCGCCGCTGACGCAGGCAACACCGACCCGATCAGCCACGCCGTGAGGAAGGCCGCCGCAAGCTGCCTGGACGACAACGGGGTGCCGATACGCCGGATCTCCGACCAGCTCGGGCACGCGCGTCTCTACGACCCAGGGCGTCTACCTCGGTCAGGGCTTGGCCGATCGCCAGAACCGCAGAGATCCTGGAAGGGCTCTGCACACCGCCGGGCGGGCGAGACAGGCACGACTCTTGAGCGGGTGGCTAGATGAGTCCGAAAGCTTCGCGTAGATGGGCCTTCTACCCTGGGCCCACCTTGGCGGTCTGGTCGGGGTGATCTCGAGGCCCCTGACGTCACAGACGTATTCGCTCTCGTCGCCAATGTTGTCGCAGCTTCCTGAAAAGTGGCTCTGGCGCAAGTTTGGTGATCATGGTGCTAACAGGACCACTTTGCGGAGCAGGTCGAGGTTGGCGCGTCCGTAGAGCTTGCGCTTGATCATCTTGATGCGGGTGTTGTGGCCTTCGACTGGTCCGCTGGAGTAGGGCAGGGGCAGTCCTGCGCGCACGGCGTCGTAGTCGGTGAGCAGGCCACGGGCCAAGGATTTCAGCTCGGGTTGATCGGTAGCAGCGTTCACCTGCGCAAGCCAGGTGTTCAGATTACGGTTGCCGGTTCGTCTGGTCATCATCTCGGCGAAGGCGCTGACATGCTGTGCCAGTTGAGCCAGGGGTAGGCAGTTCTCCAAGAGATGCCCGAGCTCATCTTTTCGTCAGCGCCAAGGTCTTCGGGGCGGGTGCACAGCTGTCGGGTCAGCTCGCGCACAGTCAAAGGTTTGCGGGCGGGCTGGTGGATGGTCTCTCGAGGCGCCAGGGCTGGAGATACTTGCGCAGCGCGCTGCCTTGCCCTCGGTAGCCTCGTGCCTGCAAGCTGGCGCAGGAGAACGGCGGCGTTCGTGATGCCCGAAGTCCATTGCTGGAGGAGGAACTCACGGTGCTGGTTGAGCTCTCGTCCGCGGCCGGCAGCAGCAATGGACGTACCGGTACCTACAGCCTGAGGTCCCCCCGCTTCTCGGAAGCGGTGATTACCTGGCGCGGGCTGGCTCCAGGGGCTGGTTGACGGCGACCTGTTCGGGGTGGCCGTTGGGGTAGCGGGCTTCGTATTGGTCGGGGCTGAGGTAGCCCAGGCGGCGTTGGATGCGGCGGGTGTTGTACCAGCCGTCGATGTAGGCGAACAGGGCATTCTCCGCCTCGTCACGGGTGCGCCAGGCTGTGCGGTAGACCAGTTCGGTCTTCAGGGTGGAGAAGAAGTTCTCCATCAGGGCATTGTCGTAGGAGTCCCCGACCGAGCCCATCGACG